>JAUYMX010000430.1 GCA_030699345.1 Methylococcaceae bacterium | reverse complement strand
TACCGATATTCTGTCCGCAATTCGACGCAAGCAGCGTGATCCCAATCTGGAAAAATGGCTGCATAGCATTCAATCAGCAGACGTTTATCTCAGTGTTGTTACCCTGGGCGAAGTTGAACGAGGCATTAGTCAGCAAAGACGAAATAATCCGGAATTTGCTGAGGATTTAGAGCGCTGGTTAGATACTATTTTACTCAAGTATGAACAACGCATTTTGCCTCTGTCCGTCAGTATTGCACGACGGTGGGGAAAGTTGAGCGGAGAACTCGGTCATACCAGTGCGGATTTAATGATTGCAGCTACCGCTCTGGAACATAATTTGACTGTTGCAACACGCAATACCCGTCATTTTGAACCTACTCAGGTTTCGCTAATCAATCCATACCTTTATTTGATGGATATTGGGGTCAGGTGAAGACCCATTACGACATTTGACATCCTCGCCACCCTAAAGGACGGTGATTCCTCCAGTTTACAGCCCGGAATGAGCTGAATAGCTGTTGCTGACGGCATTTCAGCACCGTTCACTTGGCAGGCGAGCCGGGCATGTCCTGCCCTTAGAATATTGATGGCCGGATTGAGGTCTGCATTTTCTGCATAACCACATTCGACGTGCTCAAACTTGGATTGTGTCTTGCGATTCTCGGCAGCCATATGGTCACACGCCGGACAAGTTCGTGGGTTGATGGCAAGCACATCACCATCCACCCAGCCAGGATTGCTTGTATTCCAACTGGCGACGAAACTCGCCCCAGCCTTGATCGAGAATCGACTTATTCAGTCCAGACTTGGCATTTATGCTTCGCCCTGGAGTTTTAATCGTTCCTGATGCTGATTTGTGTCAATTTTCACTCAGGGCATGTCTGCCGTGCGCCAGTGTGGATGTAAAAGTCAGGGCTTGAGCCATTGTTCCTCGGTTCTTTAGTGGGTTTGGTGCAGATTCTATTTTCAAATAGTCACTATTTGGATGAGAGATTGGAAACCGAAGCGTCACACAAATATGCTTGAAGTATGATAATGTCATACTTATTTCCATGCCCTGAAAAGAGAGACCATCAATGACTATGCAACGCAAAACAATTACCATCACTGAACAGATGGAGAGCTGGGTAAAAGCACAAGTTGATTCAGGACAATACGGAAATGACAGCGAATACTTCCGCGATTTAATTCGCCGTGACCAAGAAAGACGAGTCGCGACAACTCAATTACGATCAATGCTCGATGAAGCTGAAGCCAGTGGAACAAGTAACCGTACTGCAGAAGAAATATGGGCAGAAGCAGAAAAGCGGTCTGCGCCAAACAATGGCTAGTTATCATTTATCGAACTTGGCTGATGAGGATCTTGGCATTATTGCTACTTATACCATTCAACGTTTTGGCATCAATCAGGCAAAGCTGTATAGAGATGGTTTATTCAAAACATTCCAAATGATTTCGGATTTTCCTTTGATAGGTAGCGACCAAAGCCAAATCAAAATAAATGTTCGTCGGCAAGTGTATGAATCCCACGCCATTTAATATCGTGTGGATGAAAACGGGATTTTCATTTTACGGATATTGGGGTCAGGTGAAGACCCGTTACGGCATTTAAAATGAAAAATTGATTAAACATGAGTAAAACATGAAAGTTCAAGCAATAGCGAAATCAGGTGGGCTTTGGCTGCCTTGGCATAGCAATCTGCCAGAAGGCAGTAGAGTAGAACTGGACGTGGTAGAAGGAATGCCAGGCGACAAAGTAGTTAAAAATCAACTTACCAGCCCTGAAACTTTGCCCGTAATAGTCACCACACCGACCACATTATTGACAGAAAACTCAGTCGACGTCCAAACACTTGACCGTCTTTTGGATACGCTTTACGGTACAGTTAAATACACAGCGTCTGATAAATCGGACAAGGAACTCTGGCACGAAAGGATGATTGAAAAACACGGCTAATCAATTTGTTTTGGATATGAATATAGGCTTGGACTTTCTATTGGTACGACGAGGTAAAAAAATCAATCAAATTTAGAGACGATTATCCATGTAAGTTATTGAATTAGAATTAGATGTGCGGAATGGTATGATTAAAATACCCAGTCAATATAAAGAACTTAACTCGAAACATATCAAGGTAATTGCATTGCTCGATGACTCGCAAACGATAAAACCTATTGAAAAAATACAAGTCGAACAAAAGCGCCAGTTTTCGCATGAATATATCAAAAACAACTGGCGCGAACTAATCATGACTTCCTCAACTGATCCGTTGCAAGACGATGATAAAATTTTACACGAAGAATATGGAGAATACTTAAGCGCAAAACATTCTTCTTGATTGTTACGATAATGCGCGATTAGTTCGATTTCCGGGATCAAAAAGCGCACTTGGTTTAGTAACAGAGTCATTTTTCTGCTCAGAATAGCTTGTCGAACCGTGAGCGAAATGGATTTGTTCAGCGCTTCCTTAGAAATTTTCTTCTTTCGAGTTGGATGTTCAATGCGGCGTAGTTCGCTACAACGCAATTCCCCTAGGTCAGTTTTCAATCGGCGCCAACAATTCATACCTTATTGGGCACCGCTAAACTCAATGGCTTGAACTCGGCAGACAGGTTAAAAGACACCTTAGAGAAATTGCCCACCTGGCCGAATAGTCTTATTGATGAATTGCTGCCCTTGGCGCCGGACGTTATTGAGGCATTTAGACTAAATAGGACTGAGCTCGCAAAGTGGTAGGGTTACGCGCTTACGCTATACCTCCTGCATGCCTGATACAGCGGGGAAGGCTCTCCATGCAGTTGAGTGTGAACGGTGATCTATTTAAATCAGTGACTTATCGGTTCGTGCTGAGATTGTCGAAGCATCAATGGATAATTTTTAGAGGTTACCTTAAAGGGTCGCAGTTAAGATAAAATGACAAAATTAACAATTAGCATTCCCTCAGACTGGAGCCAAACTAATGTACGCCATAGAATTTGAAACAAGTATTGATAACGGAATAATTCATATACCCGAAACATATAAAGAACTACAAAAAAACAAAAAGGCAAAAGTGATTATATTGATTGATGATAAAGCAGCACCAGAAGAAAACCCGCAAAGATTGACCTTTGATAAGTTTCTAAGCAACAGTAAAAAAGTAGACCACTTGACTATTTTCAGCAGAGATGATCTGCATGAAAGATAAGGTTTTTATTGACACAAATATATTTGTGTACGCTTTTCTGAGGGTGTAAAACTTTCCGTGTAAACCGCCATTAAAAAACTTCTGTTAGTCGGTCTTGGTACAGAATCATAAACTGATTCAGCGCTGGCTTCCAATCGCGAATCGGCATGGTCCATTTCTTGGCCGCTTGCTCAATGGCC
>JAUYMX010000427.1 GCA_030699345.1 Methylococcaceae bacterium | reverse complement strand
GGCCATTGAGCAAGCGGCCAAGAAATGGACCATGCCGATTCGCGATTGGAAGCCAGCGCTGAATCAGTTTATGATTCTGTACCAAGACCGACTAACAGAAGTTTTTTAATGGCGGTTTACACGGAAAGTTTTACACCCTCTGTCAGAGTGGCTTGGGGAAATAAAAATATTATTATAAATTTAATAACACTACCTGCTCTTTTTTTCGTAATCAGTTATGCTCTATGGGTCAAATATCAAACAAACTATGGCATACCTATAATGATATTGGTGTTTGCTATTTTTTGTCTTGTATGCGCATGGTTTACGATAACTTGTCATCGATTTATTCTTGTGCGTGACTCTAATTCTTACAAAAATTTTAACTTTAAGGTTATGAGTATACGTGTGTTGAAATTTTCAGTGATAGCCTGTCAAGTATATGCGGCTTTATTTATTGTAAAGGCCGTTGTTATATTTATTATGATCTTTATCTTTCACATACGAACCATTTTAAATGATACAGAAAGCATCAATTATTGGATTCATTTACCATCAGAATTATGTGCTCTATATATATTAGGGAGATTAAGTTTAGTATTTCCAGCAACCGCAACAGATAAGAAAGTAAGTTTAAAGTGGTCTTGGGTAATTACAAGAGGAAACAGCTGGGGAATGTTTTTTATAGTTGGCTTAATTCCACTGATTTTAACATTTACATATGATTTATTTTGGCATGAAAGCGCGACAACTATAGAAAAGACAGCAATCTCATTAGTATATTTTTTTGTTTTAATTATTGAAACATTCGCGCTGTCGATCACATATAGAGAATTTGAGAGTTATTATCTAAATAAATCTACAAAAGCCGAGTAGTACCTTCTGAAACTTTTAGCTACTAAAAATCCATGAAAATAGTACGCAATGCGTACAACAACTTAATAACTAGCACCCTAAACGCAGTGAACCGCACTTGTGTCCTCTGGGTATCAATCGCGTTATTCGCCAGCCAAAACATTCGAAGTATTAATTTCCCTTCCCCAATATTTTAGATAAATTCCACGCTCAAGATAACAATGAAAGCTGGAGCGAGGTCAATCTGGCACGTGCTGAACTAAACCATGTTTCACCGGATTCCAATATATGCAGTCGGTGTGACGTTGAAAATCGACTTCACCTCAAATCATGTACGGCCAAATCCGAGGCACAGCGATGACAGACAGAAAAATGATTAGCTTGAATCCTCAACTAAACAAGAAATGCGCAAAGCGTTAGTCATCGTCTTCCTCTTCTTCGACATCCTTTCTACCACCGGTATGACATCTCAAACAATTTGCCATGTTGCCCGGTCGATGCGCGCCGTCACCTTCTTCCATAAGATGCCTGACCGTGGCGTTATCGAGCAAATTGGCCTGTGATGCAACACCGGCACTAAGATCATGACAGGCGCTGCATGAGTTGGTGCCGGTGGCGCGGAATACGAATTCTCCGTGCGGATTAACCATCGCGCCGACGGTGATTTGCGCCAATGCGCCGCGATGCTCGGTATGACAATCCGAGCACGCTTTGCTCTCGGTTATCGATTGTTGGTGAAACTTAGCGACCGCCGGTCTTGAGTGCGCGGCAAAGTGCTTATAATCATGACAAGCTATGCATTTGTTAGCGGTAGGTCCTCGAAAAGGCTGATGGCAGTCGCTGCAATCGGCGATGTCAGCATGAAATCGGCTCAAATTACCTGGCGCCCAAAGCGCTTCGGGATGGTTGAATGTGCCCCACACTAGCCAGGCGAGTAACACCACGGTGGCGATGATGATAAATCGTACAGCGCCACTTGGGAGCGGAAGAAATCGCATTTACAATCCTCCAAAATACAGCGCGCCCAAGACATGGGCGATCACTAGCGCTAAAAACAACATCACCATCGGCGTGTGAATAATCTGCCAAACCCGAAAGGCTTCTTCACCCGAGGCTAAATCATGAAGCCGATCTTCGACATCGTCTTTAGAAAGCCCCGCGTTGAGTAATTCGCTACGGGTATCCTTTAATAAAACCACCGCTTTTCGATGCACGACAACCCCGATTACACCACTCACCACGACAATAATCATGGTCAGCAGGGCAAGTATTGGAATCAGCGCATGAAAGTGCGGCCCGGCATGAATCAGGATTAACACGGGGCCTAAAACACCCGCGATTTTATGAACCCAAAACCAGCCTTTGGGCCAACCGGCCTTGCGGCCAAAACGTTTTTTTGCCGAGTAAACAAAGACCATCAGAATAAAGCCAAGCCCGACCCAACCGACGATATGCCCTGTTTGCGTATGCCCAAACGGCCAACCGGCTTGGAAACTGAGGAGCATTTCAAGCAAAAGACCGCCGACAATCGCCGCGATGACGCAACCTATTACGATGAGAAAACGTTGGGTAATGACAGACATGCTTTATCCCTTACTACGAAACACGATTAATCAATGAAGGACTCGATTGATTTAAGTGCTTAGCGTCTTTTCATTGTGCACTAATTAACCAAAGACTCTGTACGGAATATAACATTATTGTCCCTAATGCTTGAGTCTTTGAGGCAGATCAAGCGTTGATTTTATGGATTTGTTTGATGGCTGGTAATCAGCTGTTGGTGGGTGTGGTTAAGCCGCCGCCCTCAATCCAGGGGACGGCGATTACCAAAAATCAGCGCCTTGTCGGCGGCAATATCAAAACTTAAGTATTTTGCACAACGATGTTAGGGAACTTGGTAGAAAAATCTTTGCCCTTTAGCGCTAATCTTGCGGCGGTTTTGCGGGCGATTTCTTTGTAAATTTGCGCGGGTCTGCCATCGGGATCGGCGGCGACGATGGGTCTACCGACGTCTGCGTATTGGCGGATGCTGATGTCTAAAGGCAATGAGCCGAGCAAGTCGATTCTATTGCGTTCGGCCATTGCCAAGCCGCCGCCTTGACCAAAGATGGCTTCTTCATGACCGCAGTTGCTGCAAATGTGGATGCTCATGTTTTCCACTAAACCCAATACCGGCACGTTGACTTTTTCAAACATCGCTAAGCCGCGTTGAGCATCAAGTAAGGCAATGTCTTGCGGCGTGGTGACGATAACCGCGCCGCTGACCGGAATTTGTTGCGACAAGGTCAATTGAATGTCGCCGGTGCCGGGCGGTAAATCGATAATCAGGTAATCGACATCGGTCCAGTTAGTGTCTTTAAGCAATTGCTGTAACGCGCCGGTAACCATCGGGCCACGCCAGATGACGGCTTGGTCGGCCTCAACGAGATAACCGATCGAGTTGGTTTGGATGCCAAAGGAAACTTTCGGTTGCATGGTTTTGTTGTCTTTGCTTTCCGGGAAGCCGGATAGTCCAAGCATGGTTGGAATACTGGGGCCGTATATATCCGCATCCAAAATACCTACCGTCGCGCCTTCTGCAGCCAGCGCTAACGCCAGATTGACCGCCGTGGTGGATTTACCTACGCCACCTTTACCCGAAGCGACTGCGACAATGTTTTTAACATTAGGCATGGGTTTTAAGCCTTGTTGTACGGCATGAGAGACAATTTTTACAATGACTTCAACGGTAACGCTGCCAATGCCTGGCAGCGTTTGTAAGAGTTGTGCGACGCCGGTTTTAAGCTCTTCAATATAGCTTTTTGCCGGATAGCCCAGTTCCAGTTTAACGCTAACGTTGTTTCCATCAATGGTAATAGCCTTAACTGCTTTTGCGGTGATTAGATCAACACTGTTGTTGGGATCGATGAAAGTTTGTAGCAGATTTTCTACATCTGACTTATTTATGTCGGTCATGATTTTTCCAGGTGGGAGAAGTTAACGTAAATACCAAATAATTTACTCAGGATATAAGGCGCGCACTTATTTTTCAATACACAAATCACTCGGGGATTGATGGCGTCATCGGTAAGCAGGGTTTTATGCAATAATATTGGCATTATTTTTTCGTAAAACTTGCAGCATTAAGACCATGTCCAATAGAAAAATTCTCGTCACCAGCGCCTTACCTTACGCCAACGGCCCCATCCATTTAGGCCACTTGGTTGAGTATATCCAAACCGATATTTGGGTGCGTTTTCAAAAACAACGCGGCAATCTTTGCTATTACGTTTGCGCCGACGATACCCACGGCACACCGATTATGCTCAAAGCCGATCGGGATGGAATTACTCCTGAAGAATTGATCGCTGCCGTCGGCAAAGAGCATTTAGCTGATTTTACTGAGTTTGGTGTGGCATTTGATAATTATCACAGCACGCATTCTGAAGAAAACAAAATCTTTTCCGAACTGATTTATGAGCGCCTGCGCGATGCCGGTCATATCAGTTCGCGCAGCATTACTCAGGCGTATGATCCCGTTAAGAACATGTTTTTGTCTGATCGTTTTATCAAAGGCGAGTGCCCCAAATGCGGTGCGGCTGATCAATATGGCGATGGCTGCGAAGTTTGTGGCGCAACATATTCACCGACTGATCTAAAAAATTCGGTCTCGGCAATTTCCGGCGCCAAACCGATAGACAAAGACTCGGTACATTACTTTTTCGACTTGGCTAATTTCACCGACATGCTGCGCAGCTGGACTAACGCAGGACATTTGCAACCGGAAGTTCGCAATAAATTGGCAGAATGGCTGGATGGCGGTTTGCAACAGTGGGACATCAGCCGCGATGCGCCGTATTTTGGTTTTGAAATCCCCGATGCGCCGGGCAAATATTTTTATGTTTGGCTGGATGCGCCGGTCGGTTACATGGCCAGCTTCAAGAACTTATGTGACAAACAAGGCTTAGATTTTAACGAGTTTTGGGGCAAAGGCAGCGATGCCGAGCTGTATCACTTTATCGGTAAAGACATTATTTACTTCCACGCCTTGTTTTGGCCCGCCATGTTAACCGGCGCTCACTTTAGAACGCCCAGTGCGATATTTGCCCACGGCTTTTTAACCGTGAATGGGGCAAAAATGTCCAAATCGCGCGGCACCTTCATTAAAGCCAGAACGTACTTGGAGCATTTGAACCCCGAGTATTTACGTTATTACTTTGCCGCCAAACTGAGCAGCAGCGTCGATGATTTAGATCTTAATTTCGACGATTTTACGCAGCGGGTAAATTCGGATTTAGTCGGCAAGGTCGTTAATATCGCCAGTCGTTGCAGCGGTTTTATTGCTAAACGTTTTAATAACGTGCTGTCTGAGCAATGCGCGGAACCGGCGTTATTTGAAGAATTCGTTAACGCCAGCCAGCAGATTGCCGATTTTTACGAAGCGCGTGAATTCGGCAAAGCCATGCGCGAAATCATGGCGCTGGCGGATAAAGCCAACCAATATATCGACGAGAAAAAACCGTGGTTGATCGCCAAAGAAGACGGCAAAGACCAGGAATTGCATGACGTATGTTCTGTGGGCATAAACCTATTTCGCCTGCTGGTCGCTTATCTAAGCCCAGTACTGCCGGTGCTGGCAGCCAATACGGAAGAGTTTTTGAATCTTAAGCCGCAAACCTGGCCGACTCAAGCTACGCCATTAATTGCTCACACCATTAACGCGTTCAAACCATTAATGACCCGCGTTGAACCCGACAAAATCGCCGCAATTATCGAAGCCTCGAAAGAAAACCTAGAAAAAACCGCCGACGCACCCAAGGCGCTTAACTTTGAGCCGATTGCCGACACGATTGAATTCGACGATTTTGCCAAGCTGGATTTGCGCATCGCCAAAATCATTAAAGCGGAACATGTCGAAGGCGCAGAAAAATTACTGCAACTAACCGTCGACATCGGCGATGAAACCCGCAACATCTTTGCCGGAATTAAATCCGCCTACGCACCGGAAGATTTGGAAGGCAGATTAACCTTGGTTATCGCCAATCTGGCACCAAGAAAAATGCGTTTTGGCATCTCCGGAGGCATGGTGCTGGCGGCAGGCCCGGGCGGCAAAGACATTTGGGTGTTAAGTCCTGATGAGGGTGCAGTTGCGGGGATGCGGGTTAAGTAACACAAGCCGGTGGTCATTTTTAATCTAGCTATTACCTGTGTTTTTTTGCATTATAACGCTACGAACA
>JAUYMX010000425.1 GCA_030699345.1 Methylococcaceae bacterium | reverse complement strand
CGGCCACTATGCATAGAATCAAACTATGCGTAGAAGCTCAACTTTTCGGCCCGCCCCCCTTGTGCTACCAGTCATTACTGGTAGCACGCTAAGCATAGTTATATCGTTTGAAGAAACTGCATTAATGCGTCATCAGCGGGGTGATAGCGGCAAATTTGTGTTTCGGGTTCTTGCAGTCTCGCCAACGCTTTTTCCTTCATCGCTAAATCGGCCTCGACATAGCGATGCGTAGTGATCGTGCTCTCGTGCCCTAGCCATAAAGCAATCACATTAAAAGCGACACCCGACTGTAACAGATGCATGGCGGTCATATGCCTGATGGTGTGTGGCGAGATACTTCGATTGCTGAGGCTGTTATGTGTCTGGGCTGCGCGAGCAACTGCAATGTTTAACCGCTGGGTGACGTTGCAACGCGTCATCGCAAAACCATCCCGATTAGGCAGTAACGCGGCATCCACGCCTAATATTGGGTTACGTCGCAGCCATGCTCCTATTTCCTGTACCGTGCTCTTCCATAAAGGTGTTGAGCGCTGTTTACGGCCCTTGCCACGCAGATGCACGCACGCAGATTCACCCAGAACGACATCGCTCACCTTGACGCCAATGATTTCTGAGACACGCGCACCGGTGTTGTACAGCATGATAAACAATAGATGATCACGTTGCGAAGTCCAGGTATCACCGGGCTCACCTATCACCGCCAACATTTCCTCTCTGGTCATGAAGCCCAGCATCGGGCGTTCGAAACGCTTCATGGGTACCCCGAGCGCCTGTTCGATGACGAAGAAAGAAGACACGTCGCGCCGGGCAGCAAATTTCAGGAATGCACGCAACGCCGTCAGTCTCAGGTTACGACTGCGCACCGAGTTTTGCCGCTGCTGTTCAAGATGGTCCAGAAATGCCAGGATCAACTCCGGCGTAATGTCGCTAAGGTTCAGTGCTGTCGGCATTTTGCCCAGGCGATGCTGCGCAAAATCCAGGAACAACAGCATGGCATCCCGATAAGAGGCAATCGTGCGAGGGCTCAAGGCGCGCTGGTTTACCAGATATTGCGTAAAAAATTGCTGAACCAGTGCAGCAAACGTTATGGGCCGGGGCGCTGTTATATCAGTCATGGCAACCTCCCGACGTTTGCGTAAAATCTTCAAATTTTTCTGCCGCCAGCGCCATGAGTTGAGGAATGCCGGTGAGGTACCAATACGTGTTAGTCACATTGGTATGCCCCACATAGGTGGACAAGGCCAACATCTGCTGATCGATATCGAGTCCTTGAGCTTGCCAAAGCAGCACGCGGCGGACGACAAAAGTGTGCCTTAAATCATGGATACGCGGGCCATTGTGCGCACCACGATTGATCCAGCCTAATTGATTACGTAAGCTAATGAAGACGCGATGGATTTGCTCCATACTCAGTGGCTGCCCGAGCCGTCGCCCACGCGCACCGACAAAAAACGGCGTTTCATCGGACACTTCGATGTGACAATTACGTTGCAACTGATACTGCCGCAGTACGTCCACCGTACTCGGATGCATGGGCACATAGCGTGATTTGGCAAATTTGGTTTTTCGTATGGTTAGCAATCCGGATTTGAGGTCGACATCCAAATCCAGCAAATGCAAGGCTTCGGAAACGCGCAGGCCAGTGGAAGCGATTAAACCGAACAGCGTCTCGTAAGTGGCGGCACGTAATCCTGGAATAAATGAACCCAGTTTATGAGCGGCTGCCAGCAAATCGATGATCTCCTGTTCACTATAGATATGCGGCGCCAAGCGCTGACCAATTCGACCAAAGATACTGTCGTCCGGCACCTCGGTACGGGGTTCAAACTGTTGTAGGTAACGACAAAACGAGCGTAAATTCTTCAAACGTCGCGCCCAAGTGGACGGTTTGCCTGTATTACCTTGGTCTTGCCTGGCCCAGTCAGCCATTATCTCGACTGTTAGCGGTGCTTGGCTGTTAAGGGCATCAACGTATCGAGCAAAGCTGAGAATCGAATAGCCCGGCGTACGCAAACCAAAACCCAGTTGTCGCCGTTCATTCAAGTAATTGGTCGCATGTGTTTGCAGGGTGATACGCGCATTCATAACGCACTCCCTGGCCAAGGCAAGGCCACCGCAGTAAGATTTTTACTATCGAGTTTGGCATAAACCAGAGTGGTATTAAGCGAGCGATGCCGCAAGACATCCGCCACCTCTTTGAGGGAACTGTCACCCGCCAATAATCGGCTGGCCATGGTATGCCGCAACAGGTGCGACCGCGTATAGGGTAAACCGGCTCGTGCATAAGCTTGGCGTATCGATTTACGGATCAGATCAGGGCCGACAGGTTGATCGCGTGGGGCGACGTTACGGACAAATACAGCTCGGTTACTGGTGACCGGTCGTTCAAATTTTAGGTAATCGGCAATCGCTTGACCGGTT
>JAUYMX010000413.1 GCA_030699345.1 Methylococcaceae bacterium | reverse complement strand
TGGTTAAAAGACACCTTAGAGAAATTGCCCACCTGGCCGAATAGCCGTATTGATGAATTGCTGCCGTTAGCACCAGAGGTCATTGAGGCGTTTAAACAAAATAGGCCTGAGCCCGCAAAGTGGTAGGGTTACACGCATACGCTTCTCGATTAGATTGGCCCTGATTGGCTATGTCGTTCCAGTTTTGATCAGCAATTCTGAGCAAGGCAGCCAAATCAAGCTTTTCCAAGCTATTCGTTGGTAGATTGGTAGCGAAGGTTTTTTGTTGGAAAGTGAGTTTATCCAGCACCAATAATTGCCACCAATTAAGGTCTAGCTTTGGAAGTGTGTTATTTAAAAGAGTAAGCAGTTGTTGGTTGAGCAGGGCAAGTATTTCCATATGTGACAGTCCGGGTCGATTGAGCTTAGCTTGATGGGGTAATTGTTTTAGCCAATTTACATGGTAATGTCACGCTGAAAAATCATTTAGTAATTTGTTTTCAATTTGTCCTGTGTTGCTGTTGATTTTTTCAACCCAATAATTGCTTTCCTGAAGGACGGCTTTACAAGATTGAATAGACGATCACTTATATTTGCTAACAGGCAGAAGTTAGCCGAAATATCACGCTGGGGGTCTCTAATTATCAGTGTTGCTCCCCGAAGGAAATCGGCATCGTGTGTTTTTGGCCGTATGCTATTCACCTAACATCAGCTTCAATTAAATTTCCTATCTCGAAGATAACTTTGTGAGTGGGTTCAAGCTTGGCTTAAGGCCAAAGTTTGCTGCTTATTCATTGAGAGAGCGGATCGCTGTGTGATCTTCGTCCGCTTATTCGTTGTTATACGCTTCATTTATCAGAGATAGCATTATGAAAAAATATCGTTATGCAATTATTGTCGGGTGTTGTTTGGCTTTGCTTATAGTTATGGCTTTGCCTGCCACCAAGGTGATCGGTGCTTTCAATACTCGTTTTTTTGACGGCGGCGGCGCACCTGCAGCAGGATGGGCTCTTTACCAGCCCAAAAAATCAGGCTATCAATTAAATCTTGTCCCTGGTGCGGCTAAGGTCTCGGACGAAGCTGCAACGGAAGGATTCGGTTCTATTAGCAACAGCGTAGCAAGTCAAGAATCTAATAAAATGACCGCAACGCAGCGTAATCAATTTACCGAGCTGACTGCCAACACCATAAAACTGGCCAAAGAACAGCCGGTGTCGACGTTTTCTATTGATGTCGATACCGCGTCGTATGGCTTTGTGCGGAATTTGTTAAACAGCAATTTACAGCCAACCAAAGATGCTGTGCGGATTGAAGAGTTAGTTAATTATTTCCCTTACGATTACCCAGCAGCCGATAATCTTCAGCAGCCTTTTAAAACCACGGTAAAGGTACTGCCTTGTCCTTGGAATCCTGCTAATAAGCTAATGCACATTGGTATTAAAGGTTATCAGCATTCGCAACAAACCAGGCCCAAAGCCAATCTGGTATTTTTAATCGATGTGTCGGGATCAATGGCAGATGCTAATAAATTGTCATTGGTACAACCGGCTTTAAAAATGCTGCTTGATACCTTAAACGCCGATGACAGCGTGGCGATTGTTACTTATGCCGAACAAGTTAAATTAGCGTTGGAGCCGACTAATGTCAGGGATAAAGCCAAGATTATTAACGTTATTGATAGCTTGCATGCGGACGGCGGCACCGCGGGTGGTGCGGGTATTCAGTTGGCTTATCAAACAGCCAAACAACATTTCGATGCTAAAGGTGTTAACCGGGTGATTTTGGCAACCGATGGTGATTTTAATATCGGTATCAGTGATCCCAAAGAATTAAAAAGTTTTATCGAGCGTGAACGCGCTTCGGGTATTGCCTTGTCGGTATTGGGCTTTGGCTTGGGCAATTACAACGATGCATTAATGCAAACTCTGGCGCAAAACGGTAACGGTAATGCCTTGTATATCGATACCTTAAATGAAGCTCGCAAGGCCTTGGTTGATCAAGCAGGCGCTACCCTGTTTACCATCGCTAAAGATGTGAAAATCCAGGTGGAATTTAATCCGGCACAAATCGCCGAATATCGGCTGTTAGGGTATGAAAGCCGTTTATTAAATCGAGAAGATTTTAATAACGACCAAGTCGATGCCGGTGAAATCGGTTCCGGACATACGGTGACGGCAATCTACGAAATCACCCCGGTGGGTAGCCAAGGCCGAATGATTGATGCTTTGCGTTATCAAGCAAAACAAGGTGATACAGCAAACACCGGCACAAATACCAATGAATACGCCCAGATAAAAATTCGCTACAAATTGCCGCATGAAGACGTCAGTCAGCTAATTAACACCATCGTTGATGCCCGGCAGGAGCTTACCGATTGGCAGCAAGCCTCCGAAGATACGCGGTTTTCAGTGGCTGTTGCTGCGTTCGGGCAATTGCTGCGCGGTGATCCCACCACCCAAAAATTTACTTACCAAAACGCCATCGAATTGGCCCAAAACGCTAAAGGCAGCGATCCATTTGGCTATCGGGCGGAATTTATCAACCTGATTCGTCTTGCCAAAGCGCTACCGGTAACGGCAGCGGGCAATTAAACGGAGGAAACAGTCATGGGAAATTCTATTGACGATAACTATATCGATGCGTTGAATTGCCGTATTGAATACGAGTGTCAGCAGCATCCAACACGATTCAAAATCAAACTTGTCTTGCTAATGCTGTTGGGCTACGTATTGATTTTTAGCTTATGCTTTATACCGGCTTTAGTTGGCATCGTGGTCTTTCAAGTGATTTTAACTTTAGTCACTGGGGCTTCTTTAGAGCTCTCATTCCAAGCGTTTAACAATGCAGTATTGATAATGTTGTTGTTAATTTCATTTCACCTTAATCCGTTCAAAAAGCTTTATAAAAACGAAGGTTACGAGTTAACCGCTCAAGAATTTCCTGCGTTGTTTGCTGAAATTGATCAACTTAGTCAGCAGAAAAAATCACCGCGTATTCACAACATTATCTTGGATCATTCAAGCACTGCTTGTGCGATCAAAATGCCGCGTTTTACCTTTTTAGGGAAAAATAAAAATACCCTGTCTATAGGCATGTCATATTTGTTATGGCTGTCGCCAGAGCAGATGCGTGCAGTAATCGCTCATGAATGGGGACATTTCTCAAATAAAGATGAGGGCTATTCGGTAAGGATTCAATTGATTTTGATATACATGACAGGATTTTGTGGTCTTGTGAAAGACTATAACCTTGGTCGCTTGGGTGACTATTTGGCCGAGTATATGATTTGCCTAAATCAATATTATGTGGTGTTACGAAGAGCCAATGAAGTTCGAGCCGACGCCGTAGCTTTAGATAAAACAGGAAAAGAGGTCAGCATGGAAACACTGCTAAAAACGCATGTCTTCAGTTTTTTGCTGGATGAACGCTACTGGCAACCATTATTTGATCTCACCCGAATATTGCCCGAGCCGGTAACTGCGCCGTACAGTGAGTTACAAGCATTTTTGAAGGAATATCAATTTATGCCGAGTGAGTTGGATGGTGCAATTAAGCAAGTGCTGTCGCAGAAATCCGCACCGCTCCATACCCATCCATCATTAGCCGAGCGCCTGTCTGCCTTTGAGGCCGCGCCTATCATGCCGCCAGCAATGCAAATATCTGCGGCAGACGCTTGGTTAGGAGAAAAACTTGATCAAGTGCTTACCGATATGGATGCCGAGTGGCACCATAAATTCTTATCGGTCTGGCGTAAAGATCATCAAAATCATCAAAAAGCGGCTGATTAAACACAACATTGCCATTTCTTTGCAGTGCGGAGAAATGGCAACTTACTGCGCTTGCGCGCATCGTCATTATTGGAGGCCGCATGGCTAATTTTGTTCAACATAGATTGATAATCGCTGCATTTTTATTAGCGGCAATTTGTTCGCCGTGTGGTGCGGCATCAGTAGAATCTCTTGCAAACGTAAATATGCTGACTGATGCCCAAGTAAAGCAAGAGCTTGAAGATATTGATCAGTTAACGGATCTGCTACCGTTTGAAAAACAAGACCCCGTTCACCTTAAAAAACAGTTAATTGACCTTGGCTACAAAGTAATTAATGAAAAAACCGATCAATTTGGCCTGACTAGAATAAGACTGACGAAAAAAACTACCACAAAAGATATTAAGTTGCGCTTTGAATATTTAAATAATGATCTGGCGGATTATGGTTTATCTGTTGATATTAAAGGCACGCCAAGCGTCAATAGTCAAAATCAACCGCTGGATAAACTGATATGGGATGTTTTACAAAAACAGGGTGCGGAAATGAGCGAGGAACCATTGTTGCATGCACACAAAATGTTTCAAGATATTTTTGATAAATATTATCAAGTCGTCACGGCCGGAAAAAATGATCTAAAACCCGTAAATATATCTGGCGATTCTAAACAATTAAATAATGATTATATTTTTTTAGTCTCTGATACTTATGCCTATTCAGCTGCTGGCAATGATTGCGTGCCTCTGCATGAAGACTATTATTCAAGTAATGCATCAAACGCAGATTCAGCAATAAATAACTTGCTTGCCATAAAAAGGCTTGATCTTATAGAAAATATACTTGATGGCTTTAACCCGGTAGGGCGTATTTATGCGATTAGAGCATTAGAAAATCTGGGGTTATCTGATGATAAGGTTATCAAAAATAAAATAAATAAAATATTGGACATGAATACGCCAATCAACGTATGTAAAAAAACACATTTAACAGCCAGAGAATATAAAAACTCAATATATATTAATAATTAGGGTGCCTCAAAAAAACCTGTCACATTTATGCCCTGTGGGTACTGAGTCTGTCGAAGTGCAGGGTTTTTCGAGGTGCCCATTAGTTTATAAATTATTTTAAATTATTCAGCGAAGCTAATGCCGCTAGTAAAAAACTGTAGGCTGATGCTAAAAACCTCTTTATCTATGCCGACCATCTCAATGCGCCTAGAGCGATTGCGGATGAGCTAGGAAAAGTGGTCTGGCGTTGGGATAGCGAGGCATTTGGTAAGACCTTAGCAAATGAAGACCCGGATCAAGACGGCAAAGCCTTTAGGGCACCTCGAAAAACTCGACATCATGGGATAATACTCCCCAGTCCCATTTTAGTTTCTAAGCACCCACCGCCATGATCAAAGAAAGCCTATTTGCTGCCGAAGAACGTGAAGCCAAGCTCAACAAGTTAGGCGAT
>JAUYMX010000411.1 GCA_030699345.1 Methylococcaceae bacterium | reverse complement strand
ACACCCGATTCAACACCCGGGCTGCGATTAATCGGCTATTCAACCTAAGATCACTCCATCCATGTTGTGTGCGGCTAGAAAAGCCTGAGCGGGGATGCGCTTACCGCCCGGCAATTGCAATTCAAGCAACCTTAACCAGCCTAAGCCAGTCGCCACATCGATGGTTTTATGCGTACATTTTACTGATCCAGGTACCAAATCAGCCTGGTCATCAATGGCCTGCGCACGCCAAATACGCAACATTTGGTTTTGATACTGGGTTTGCGCCACCGGCCAAGCATTTAAGCCTCTCACTTTAAGAGATAACTGCCGTGCCGGCTGTGTCCAATCAATATCTGCTGCCGCTTTTTCCAATTTTTCAGCATAAGTCACTAAAGACTCATCTTGGCGCTCCGCATGCAACGTACCCGCTTCGATTTGCGCCAACACCTTAGCCAATCCAATTGCCCCCAAATGCGCCAGATGATCATGTAAATCACTGGCCGTATCTTCCGGCCCGACAACATATTCCTCTTTATGCAACATATCTCCTGCATCAAGCTTGCGGACTATCTGCATAATGGTTACGCCAGTTTTTTCATCGCCTGCCATCAATGCCCGCTGAATCGGTGCAGCACCGCGCCAACGCGGCAACAACGAACCATGCACGTTAATACAGCCCAAAGGGAAAGCATCCAAAACGGTTTGCGGCAAAATCATGCCGTAGGCGACTACAACCATCAAGTCGGCCTTAAATGCTAACAGCTGATTTAATTCGTCTTCAGTCTTAAATGTAAGTGGCTGCAAAACCGGAATATCAGCGCTTAAAGCCAAGGATTTAACAGGTCCGGGTTGCAATTTACGACCTCGTCCCGCCGGCCGGTCGGGCTGGGTATAAACCGCGCAAACTTCATGCTCTGAATCCAGTAACAATTGCAAACTGGGTACTGCAAATTCCGGGGTGCCGGCAAAAATTATTTTCACGGGTTATAGCCTTGTTCCATGTTATGAATTTTCCATCTTATGAATTTTTTCCAGCTTCTTTTTGATCCGCTGACGTTTTAGTGACGAGAGATAGTCAACAAACAATTTGCCATTTAAATGATCCATTTCGTGCTGCACGCACACGGCAAGTAATTCTGTAGCTTCAAACTCAAACGTCTGACCATCTTTATCCAAAGCTCGCACTCTAATATGCTCGGCACGTTTTACTTTTTCAAAAAAACCGGGCACAGAAAGACAACCTTCCTCCGATTCCTTGACGCCGTCTTTTTCGATGATTTCGGGATTGATCAAGCACAATGGCCCATCTTTATCTTCGCTGACATCAATGACTATAACGCGATGATGTACA
>JAUYMX010000410.1 GCA_030699345.1 Methylococcaceae bacterium | reverse complement strand
CGTGGCGACGCATTATCTTTCCAACTATCTCGGTTGGCGCAGGCTGGTCGATCGCAGAAATACCGCCTTATCGTCGACCGCCTTCTTGTCCGCCGTTTTGGGGATAAATTATGTTCAACAAGTAACAGTGACATAGCCTTTACGTTCGAAGCCGCAAACGTAGCTGCTGGCTAATGCGCCATATTCAAGCAACCCTTGCCGTTTGCACGCTGCCAATTGCAATGCAAACACACTCAGCGGGCCGAGCACCAACAACAACATAAATACCACAGCCGCGGCAACTTCCGGCTTGAACGCAAGCAGCGTTGCGCCCTCATAGAAAATACGATTGGCAATCATACCGGCCAGCAAAACACCCTGAGCCAGAAGTATCGGCACAAAAGCCGCCACACTGCCCGCGAGAAAGCCCAGCCCGCCAGCCCGATCGGGATGGGTCGGCACCAGATGCAGATCCAGTCGGGACACTTGCCACAAAAATCGCGCCCAGACAAAAACCCGAAAATACCAGCGAAATAACATGAATTGGAACACCGGAATACTGACATAGGCATACCAATACCCGGCCGGGGAAAGCTGCTGTTGCCCATCCACCAAAGTCGAAAACCAAGTCGCCGTTTCAAGCGCTATCTGACTTGACCATAAATAATGTCCGCCAGTTAATACCATGGCGATCATTAATACTTCGATAAGCACCGAATTGCGTAGCCGCACTGCGGAACCAACAATAGTTTGCAACTGCGGTAGAGCTTCGGGTGGAACCACCCCACGCGACACAAATTGCTGAACAATCGGTTTAATCCGCTGGTGAACCACAAGTTCCGCCACCAATAACAACGGCAAAGCCAACAGAAAGCGGATATGCACGTCGATGTCATAAAGGAATGGCACTTTAATATCGCCACCTGCGGCCTCGCCGACAAACACCGAAAGCAACAGCATCGGCAGCCAGGTAAATGACGAAAACACCATGATTCGGCGTTTGACTAGGCCAAGCGTATCGGTGCCTAGTTGAGCGCGAATAAAAAGCTGGTAAAGCGGGCCACCCAGTACTAACGAAAAATCATCGGATGGCTTATTGTCAGGTGCTTGATTCATAGTGGTTCCCGGGCTTTATTGCAAATTCCTACATTCCCCATCCTAGCCGGTTTTTTCACTGCTCGGCATCCGCCGCAGGCGCTTGTTGCCAGTTTTCCCTGGTAACGATTTTCGCCGTTTCCGGATCGGCTACATAATGCGGGGACATGATTTGCACGCCGTATTCGTTGAAGGCATCTTGGATGTTTTGATGTAAGTCCGAATACACCTTGGGCATGCTGTCTGCCGTGCCGACGTAGGCATTAAGTTCATAATTGACATAAAAATCATCCAACGCACGCTGCAACACAAAGGGAGCTGGGTCACGTTGCACTTGTTCAGTGCGTTCGGCGGCGAGTAACAATAGTCCATGCACTTGCCGCCAGGGGGCGTCATAACCGATTGTGATGCTGACGGGAAGAATCAAACGCCCTTCTCCGGCCGCAAAACTGTAATTAGTGACTTGGTTACTCATCAGCAGCGAGTTGGGGATGGTGATTTCCAAATTTTTTGGCGTGCGTATGCGCGTGACCAATAACGACACCGCCAACACCTTGCCGGTGGTATCGCCAATTTTGACGACATCACCCACCCGAAACCCGCGCATATAAGTCAATATCACACCGGCCACCATGTTGGCGACAACGGAAGTCGAGCCCAATGAAAACAACACACCCAGAAAAATAGACACGCCTTGAAAAGCCCGTGAGTTCGATCCTGGAATGTAAGGATAGGCAATGACAATGGCAAATATGATGATCAGAAAACGGCAAATCTTGTAAGTGGGTTTCGCCCACTCCGGATAAAATTCAATAAGTTGCAGGTCGCCATTTTCTAATGCTGTAAAGAAGAAACGCATGACGCCCAAAAGATAGCGAACGATAAAGAACAAGATCAGCAGGAACATCAAATTGGGCATTTCTTTCCAAATATCCGCGCCAATTTGCTTGATCGGGTTGATGACATAGCCAAACAACTTTTCAGCGATCGTTCGTGTCCAGGGAAAGAAGCTGAGCATCAAACTGAAATACACATACAAGCCGCCGATCAAGATAAACAGCCGTAATAGCTTCAATGACGCGATCAGCGCACCCTCGATAATAAACTCGAAAATACGGATGCGAGTGGTGTCTAACCAGCGCCGCATTAAGGCATCCAGCCGATGCCGTAAATATTCAAAAAATCGATTTAGCCCGTAAATAAAGGCCGCTAACAACACCGTGGCAATCAATGCGGAAAGGGCGCCAATCAGCAGATTATGCACACTGTGCTCTTGCCGATACTTGATGATTGCAGCGCGAATTTTATCCGCTAACCGGGTTGCCAATTCCGTCCGAGAAACACCTTCAGCCACTGCATCGTAATCCAGTACCGACATAATTATGGTATCGCCGGTCACGACATCGGTGGTTATGTCATCACTGACCAGGGTAATGCTGTCGGTAAGTAGAAAAGGATCTTCAGCCAGAAATTTTATGCGTTCCGCGATTCTGTCGGCTCGAACCTGCGCCGTGAAGCCCTTAAAACCGCGCATCTGAAACAACGTTTCACCATCAACAACAACGACTGCTGTGGTGTCGTCGCGTTTTACAGTAACCTCCTCCGCGTAGGCCGTATTTACCAACGTAATAAACACTAGCGCTAGCAAAAGCTGAATACCAACCTTCATTTTATTCATCCTATTTGTTAATGTTTTATCCTGAATCTTTGGGCTGAGCGGACGATGACGCTATTTAATAAAACATAGGGTGGGCAGGCTGTTTTGCCCACCTTGAAGTTTGAGTTGGTGGGAAAAACAGCCTGCCCACCCTACATCGTTTACACAGCACCGTGAACTTTTCAAA
>JAUYMX010000407.1 GCA_030699345.1 Methylococcaceae bacterium | reverse complement strand
TGTACCAATGCCACTGCCGAGAACCATTTAACGCGGACGTTTTGTTCGATTAATTGACTGGCAATAGCGGCGGCAATATGGGTTTTACCGACACCCGACGGGCCGATCAATAAGACGTTACCGGCACGATGCGCCCAATCAGTATTGTCTTTCAAGGCGACAATCTGCTGCTGCACAGCGGCCTTAAGTTCAGCCTGGTTCAAGTTGGCGAAACTCTTCCCCGCCGGTAAACCGGCTTCCCGTGTCCATTTTTGCACGCGTTTTTGATAACGGTCGGCCGCTTCCTGTTCGCACAGACCCGATAAATACCGGACATGGCCATAGCCCTTTTCAACCGCCTGCTCTTGATGTTGTTGATAATGACGGATAAAGGTGGGCAGTCTGAGCTGTTTGAGTAACAAGTCGATGGTTTCAGGCATGTCCCACCTCCGGTTGATACCAACCGCCCTGTAACAAATGATCATAGCTGCCTAAGTCATGTTGCCGCGCGGGTATCGAAGGCACCGGGTGCTTGCTTAAATAACGTTCCTGTAAGACCTTAAGGGTTGGCAATGGTTGGTGATTGTTGATCGTCTGAAGCAACTCATCGCCTAAGCGTTCTTCGCAATCATGATCCATGGCGATTCTCAGTACGCCCACCATCCATTTACAGGCGTCCCGGGCATCAAATTGTCGGTCACTGTATTGCCATAACAGACGATAGGTGTCCGTGGGCAATAGCTCATCCCGGAATTGTAAAAACCGGAAGGCCTGGGGCTTGGCAGACAAGCTATGGATAAGATGCCGGTAATCAATGCGTCGTGCGCGTTCGTGACCGGCTGTCGGATAAATACGCGGGAGTGTTGCGGTTAAGGCTTGGCCGACAAACATGACCAAGCGATCATGATACACATGGGCACCTCGAAATACTGCCCTTATAAATAAAAAGTATACCGACAGTGATAAATCAGCCACGGAATCCCTGCTGTTTTTTGTATTTTGCCCTCGCATGAGGACTTGTTTTAGCCTGAAATCACCGTTTTCGGCAATTTCA
>JAUYMX010000395.1 GCA_030699345.1 Methylococcaceae bacterium | reverse complement strand
TGGTCACGGTGTTTTAAAAATCAATTAAAAATTATTTTACCGCTAGATTGGCATTGTAAGATTGCAGCGTTCCATTCCACACCGTCAGTCATCCTTTGCTTGAAGCAGCTGATGCGTTCATCGGCATTGCTGGTGCCTGCACACAAGCTAACAGCATTTTTCCACTCCCACTTATCATCGCTACCCCACTTGACATTACCAGTCATAACTTTGTGAAAACACTCCCCTGGCTCTTTAGGAGCGCTGGTGCCTTTACACAATGTTTCGATGTTAGCAGAATCCCAATGATTTTGACCGTCATAATTCCAGGAAATTTTGTCTTGGACATGCTTGGAACATGCAACTTCGTGCTCATCGGCCAAAACATTTTGACTTAGCGGAACAACCAAAAATAAGCCTAACAAAGATAGATTCTTTACTAATTTCTTTGAATGTATAGTGCGCATTTCCTTTCCTCAAATGTAATTATTATTGAAATTTCAAACCTATTGCCACTTAAAGTTACCCAGCATAAAAGGCTTGTCAATTGAATATAATTTTTAAGAAATTTACTGATGCAGGAAGTTCAATAGCATGAGTTACTTGCGGTTGAATTTTGGTTATAAAAACCAGGGCGTGAAAATTACTAACTTGACCGGTCTGAAAACATTGATAAACGCAATATCAAAATACTTGTATTTAGTCTATTCCGTTGCAGCTCACTAAATAATCACAACCGCAAAACCTCAGCCACACAGCCACACTGAAAAGGCCTAATGTTTACCGCTTTCAACTGTTGTATTGACTCCGGGGTTAACGTGGTTTTAGTCGATAAAATCAACGGCACTTGGTATTCCTGCCACCCTAGCGCTAACACAGCTGCCAGTTTTTGCGGCCAATAGCCGGTGTCTGTTAACGGAAAATCAGGGCCGTCGGTTATGTTGGCAGATACAATCAAGCGTTGATAATTGCAACTGGCCCGGCCGATTAAGCTAATCAACAATAATCCCAGTGCCGCGCTTTCCGGGTTGGTAATGGGGGGTTGGGAGTTAGCGCAGTAAATTGTGCTAACTCCCGTACTCAAACGAAATTCCTGCAACAGTTGCTTGGCCTTAACAATGCCGGGCTCAAGGCCTGCGCCTGTTAAGCCCGAAAAAATATCGTCGGCTTTCGGCCCTTGCGATTGCAGATAAAGCTCTAACATTTCGCCTATGGCTTGCTCTGCTACAAGTAAAGGAATAAACACCTGTTTGATCATAAAACGTTGATGATAATGCGCGTATCCGGGCTAAAAAATAACAGGCTGCTATCGGCAGTCACGGCAACCTGGGCTTCGCCTTCTGCCATATCATCCAAGCCGATGTCTACTTTATAGCGCTTGGCCAAGGCATTGCAGGTGATCTGCAAATGCTTATGTGCATACTCTTCTATCGCTAATCCCAAGGCTTCGGCTTTGACGTGGATTTGCGCCTCGGTTCTGGCAATACTTAAACGGAATTTACTGTCATCGCTTTCCAGGGTAATGCGCTCAATGAGCTTGCCGTCAGAGGCCGCGCGGCGAGTGATATAGCTGGTGGCAATTGGCGTAGAGCCTGAATCAATCTCATCCGTCAGCACACGGCTGCACCAATTTTGGATAGATTCATGCGCCAGCCGTTCAGGTAACGCCTCATAAAGTGCATTAACCTCTGCCTCAGTCACCGGCAATTCCCAATCGATATTATTGATGCGGCTTTGGGCTACTTGCCACAAGTGTTTGTGTTTATTGGTCATTTTGGTCTCCAGCTAACTGTTGGGTAATAATGGCGACTAACTCATCGCGCAATCGAATAAGTAATTGTTGATCTGATAAGGGCGCGTAACCGAGCTGGGGATGGGCTTTTATGACTTGTTTAAGATCAGAGTTTTTTAACAAATACAGCGCTTGTTTGCCATGTAAACCGGCATTTTCAATATCATCATTGATGAATTTCCAGGTGTAATCGGTCACAGGATTAAATAATCCTGGATACACATCGGGCAGATTTAATAAGGTTTCGGCATCGTCTTGGTCTAGCGCAGGTTCAGGTGCAAATGAGGCTTGCGCACTTTCGCCGAGATTGATGGCGTTATAAATATCTTCGGTTTTTTTACAGCTCATATTAATTATGCTGATGAGTTGGTTATCGGATTCTGCAAGGTTGTCATCATCGCTAAATACCACCGCCGCTTTTACAAATACCGCATAGAACTGGTAGCACTGCTCAGCGGTTTCAAAGCCTGCATAGGTTTTGCCGGGCTTTTTAGCGCCTATTTTGGGCATGGCTTTTAAGTCGTTAAATGTTGTTTTGAAATACTTACTTTCATCCCATGCGGCCAAGGTTTTAAACGCACTGCGCTCGGCCGTCTTAACGTTTTTGATTAATTTTGCCAGCTGCCGTAATTCTTGATCCGCAAATTTAAGGACGATTTTTTCTTCATCATCGTATTGATGCAACCATTTTTTAGGGTCCAATCCGCAGGAGACTAATAAGCCGTAACGGGCATTTAAAGCATCAATCACGCCTTTTAAACGTTCCGTTGAATTTGGTTCGCCGGTTACTTTGCTGCGTCTTAAAAAATCTTGAGGCTTGATAGGTGCCGGAATAGCAGTAAAGACATCCGCCAGCGTTAACTCTTCTGCCACATACAACACGTTGTCATTCACGGTCAGGCAATACGGGCCAAACTCGGCTAATC
>JAUYMX010000394.1 GCA_030699345.1 Methylococcaceae bacterium | reverse complement strand
ACCGTCAATCCAAACGCCCAATTAGACCTGCGTTATTGGCTTGCGCTATTACGCATTCCGGGTCTAGGTTGCAGGACATTCCTTAAATTACTGGAAAGCTCCTCGCCTGAGGAGCTATTTAAAGAATCGAAATCTGCGCTGTTAGCCTTGGGATTAAAAAATGATATTGCCCAGGCTATCAAAGACCCGGACTGGTCGACGATCGACTATGACCTAGAGTGGTTGGCACAACCCAACAATAATGCCATCACCATAAATGAGCCTCTCTATCCTGCCCAACTGAAAGAAATTGCCGATCCTCCGCCTATTTTATTTGTTCGCGGCAATACTGAGCTTTTATCACGTCCTCAACTTGCCATCGTTGGCAGTCGCAATCCTTCATCCTCAGGCATCGATATTGCCTTTACTTTTGCTCAGGATTTAAGCAGACATGGCTTTGTCATTACCAGCGGCCTGGCCTTAGGTATTGATGCCGCCAGCCATCAAGGCGCTCTCCGTGTACAAGGGCACACTATCGCAGTCGCCGGAACCGGACTCGATCGGGTATATCCCGCCAGACATAAAGACTTGGCCACTGAAATTGTCAATACTGGCGCAATGATCTCGGAGTTTCCGCCCGGCACCACCGCCAAAGCCAATCATTTTCCAAGGCGCAATCGCATTATCAGCGGCTTATGTCAGGGCTTACTGGTTGTTGAAGCTGCCAAACAAAGCGGCTCATTGATTACTGCTCGCATGGCGCTGGAACAAAACCGCGAAGTATTCGCTATCCCAGGCTCAATTCATAACCCATTGGCGCGTGGTTGCAACGCATTAATCCGTGAAGGCGCAAAACTCGTCGAAACCACTCAAGATATTCTCGAGGAATTAAGTCAATACTATCAACAAGATGAACAAGCACCTACAGCAACAATGCAATCAACGCTTGACCTCGAGCAACAAACATTATTGAATCTAATCATGTTTAGCCCAACTTCCATCGACCATTTAGTTGAAAATGCAGGCCAATCCGTTGAAATCATCGCATCTATGTGCCTGATTCTTGAATTACAAGGTTATATAGAAGCAACTGCCGGCGGTTGCTATATCCGAATTAAATAAACAGTAAATGACCTATGAAAGAAAATATATTTGATGTCCTTATGTACCTGTTCGAAAACTACATGGAAGACGAAATAGAAATCCTGCCAGATAGCGATTTGGTCAAAACTGAACTTTTGGAAGCAGGCTTCGAACAACCCGAGGTTAATAAAGCTTTCGACTGGCTTGAATCGCTGAGTCTTCAGAATGCGATACACCCCAGCGTAACACCGACGTTTCGTATTTTTTGCCCGGAAGAAAAACTCAAACTCAATCTTGAAGCTATCAACTTCATCATGTTCCTTGAGCACAAAGGCATACTTAATCCTACCAACCGCGAGATTGTCATTGATCGCGCCATGGCGTTGGAAGGCGAAGAAATATCGATGGAAAAACTAAAATGGATTGTGTTGATGATATTGTTAAGTCAGCCTGATGAGGAAATGGCCTTCTCCAGGATGGAAGACATCGTTTATGACCTTGTT
>JAUYMX010000393.1 GCA_030699345.1 Methylococcaceae bacterium | reverse complement strand
CATTAGCGAGATGAGTAATCTGATGAAATCTGAACTCCCGCCAGGATTTGACTGTGAATGGACCGAACTGACATTGCAACAGGTCTTAGCGGGCAACGTTGCCTTCCTGGTTTTTCCGTTGAGCGTGATTTTTGTATTTTTGGCGCTGGCCGCCCAATACGAGAGCTGGTCATTACCGCTGGCGGTGATCTTAATTGTGCCCATGTGCATCTTGTCTTCGATGACTGGCGTCTGGCTCAGCAACATGGATAACAACATCTTCACGCAGATTGGCTTCATCGTGTTGGTAGGATTAGCCAGTAAAAATGCCATCCTCATCGTCGAATTTGCCAAGCGCCGCCAAGAAGCGGGACTTGATCGATTCGATGCCGCCGTGGATGCTGCCAAAACTCGATTGCGGCCCATTTTGATGACGTCATTTGCCTTCATCATGGGGGTATTTCCATTAGTCATTGCTGACGGCGCAGGCGCAGAAACACGACGCATTCTGGGTACTGCCGTATTTAGCGGCATGATTGGCGTGACCTTGTTTGGGCTATTGTTGACACCGGTATTTTATGTTGCCGTGCAAGGCCTAGCACAACGTCGACAAAAGAGCTCTTGATAAATATTGAATGCTTAATTTTCGGTAACTATTCAGCTGCAGCGGAATTACCGGGTGGGAGCGACGCCCACGTCGCGATTTGAAGCCTTCGATCGCGACGTAGGCGTCGCTCGCACAGGATGCTTTCACAGCAACCAACTGATGCTGAATAATTACAATTTTCGTAGGAGCGGGCCATGCCCGCGATTATTTAAATACGCGGGCATGGCCCGCTCCTAGATGATTGCAGCGCCTAACTTAGCCAAATTTGGACTTAACAAATGTGTATTACTAAAGCACCACGCCGGATTTTGACAATCAGCCTAATGGCGCAATGTCTAAGCGCCTGTAGCGTTGGCCCCGACTTTAAAACGCCGGAAACACCCACTCCAGAAGCATTTACTTCGGCCGCCCAAGCGAATTTTTCGGCAAAAAATATTGAAGTCACTTGGTGGAAATTATTCAATGACAGCCAATTAATAGGCCTGGTTGATCAGGCCATCGCCCATAACTATGACTTAAAGACCGCTGAAGCCAACCTCCTTGAAGCGCGCGCGCTTTATCTTGATGCGGGCTTAAATCTGCTGCCGACCGTCACCTCGCATGCCAACTACACCGAACAAAAACGCAGCCTTGGCTCTCTGAATAATCGAACATTCGTGCCGCGCGAGCTGAAACTGTATAACACCGGTTTCGACGCCTTTTGGGAAATTGATTTGTTCGGCCGGGTACGTCGTAATGTCGAAGCCAGCAGCGATGAAGTCGATGCGCAAGAAGCCAGCTTACGCGACCTTACCGTCAGCTTAATATCCGAAGTTGCCCGCAATTATTTCCTAGTCAGAGGATTGCAGAACCAATTGGTCGTTGCTCAACAGAACGTCGACAACCAAACGCAAACTCTCGACATCACCCAAGTTAAACTCGATAACGGCCGCGGCACCGAATTTGATACCTCCCGAGCATTAGCTCAACTTAATAGCACTCGCGCCATTATTCCCCCCATACAAAACGCGATTAGCCAAGCCGTCCATAGAATTAGCGTACTCACCGGACAAATACCGGGAGCGTTAACAGAGCAACTGTCGCAACCTAAAGCACTGCCAAAAATGCCTGAGGTTATTCCAGTAGGTAACCCGGCGGACTTATTACGGCGACGCCCGGATATTCGTATAGCCGAAAAAACCTTAGCAGCATCGACCGCACGCATTGGCGTGGCAACTGCTGATCTGTTTCCAAGAGTGACGTTCGTCGGCACATTGTCACTTGAAGCCAGCACACTGTCAGGCCTCGTTGCCCCAGGTGGAGAAACTTTTTCAGTTGGCCCCAAAATCAGTTGGGCAGCACTGGATTTAGGTCGTGTTTATGCGCGCATTAAAGCCGCCGATGCCCGTGCCGAAGCCAGTTTGGCGCAATATCAACAAACCGTATTAAATGCTTTGGAAGAAACCGAAAACGCGTTGGTTAATTACAATCAGGAACATGCTCGTTATGAAATACTGCGCGACGCTGCAAAGGCTAGCGAAAAAGCCCACGCATTGGCGCATTTACGATTCTCTGAAGGTGTATCTGATTTTCTTACCGTGCTGGATGCGGAACTACGATTACGACAAGACCAAAATCAACTTGCCGCCAGTGAAACAGCCTCGGCTACGGCATTAATAGCGGTTTATAAAACCTTGGGTGGAGGCTGGGAATCTAAATAACTGCTAGACTTACCCCTACACTTCACTGCCTGTCAGTTAAAACCAGCATTCGCGGGCATAGCCCGCGAATGTTTGCTATAGTTCGCCGCCCGCCCGTTCCCACAAACTGTATCTCCGCGTGACGCCCTGTCCTGACATAGATATATGTTGATGGATATTTCAAAAACCCAATTGTGAACAAATTGAACAGTATGTCTCGACTCATCAACTTGATGATGCTGATAGCTTGCCTAACAAGCACAGCAATTTCCATAACGCCTGCCTACGCTGCCGAACCAGTACGCATTGGCATACTTGCATTTCGTCCAAAACCGCAAACCCTGGCGCAGTGGCAACCGCTGGCAGTGGCTTTAAAACAGGCCATTCCGGAACGTGATTTTGTCGTCGAGGCATTCACCTTATCCGAACTGGAATTAGCCGTCGCCAATAAAAAATTGGATTTTGTCTTAACTAATCCCGGACATTACATATTATTGGCAAGGCGTCATGGTTTGTCGTCCCCTCTTGCCACGTTGGCCGCCACTGACAGCGAACCCGCAATTTCAGTCTTTGGCGGCGTTATGTTCACTAGGACTGGAACAGACAGCATCAATACACTGAACGATATTAAAAACAAAACCATAGCCATTACCGATTCCGAATCCATGGATGGGTATATGGTGCAGGCTTATGAACTCAGCCTTGCTGATATTCATCTACCGCAAGACGCCAAACTACTTAACACCGGCATGCCACAAGATAATGTTGTTGACGCCTTGCTGGCCGGTCATGCCGATGTCGGTTTCGTCCGCAGTGGTGTGTTAGAAGGCCTAGTTAACGAAGGCAAACTGGACATCGCGCAAATTAACATTCTCAACAGGCAAAATTCACCCAACTTCCCAGTACTTCTATCCACTCGGCTATACCCGGAATGGCCGTTTGCATCGTTACCGCATGTTGATGAAAACCTGACCCGCCATGTCGCCGCTGCTCTTTTTCTGCTTGAAGAAAACACAACAGCCACAGATGCGATGAGAATACACGGCTTTGTTGTACCGGCTGATTACACCCCAGTAGAAGATTTACTCAGAGAACTACGTTTGCCGCCTTTCGAAGGCGCGCCGCAATTTACGCTACAAGACGTTTCGGCACGCTATCAATGGCAAATTATCGGCAGCCTGTTTGTTATTGGTTTTATTTTGCTACTGATTTTTCGATTATGGGTGACCAACCGAAAACTGTGGACCGAACAACAAAAGGTGCAGCAACAAACCCAACAATTGCAAGAAAGTGAACAAAAACTATCGGATATTTTAGAAAACGTCGAAGCCTGCATTTACCTTAAAGACCTGCAAGGTCGCTATCTCTACGCCAATCGTCAGGTACGCAAATTATTCGCAGCCTCAATGAACGAAATCGTTGGACAACGTGATGAACGATTCTTTGATACTGCAACCGCTGCGCAGTTACACATTAACGACCGCCTGGTATTGCAGGATGGACTAACACTAAGAACAGAAGAGACGAACAGAAATACCCAGGACAATCAGACCTCAACTTACCTAACAATCAAACTGCCGCTGCGCAATGGGGCGGGAGAAATCTATGCGCTGTGCGGTATTTCCACCGATATTACTGAAACTAAAAAAACCGAAAAATATGAACATTTTCGTAGCCAAACTTTAGAGCTGTTAACAGGCAATACTCCGCTTACGCGAATTCTTGAAGCCATTGTGCTCGGTGTGGAACATTTAAATCCCGAAATGCTGTGCAGCATTTTGTTGTTGGACAGCGAAGGAAAACATCTCGGTAATGGCGCGGCACCCAGCCTACCTGAGTTTTATAATGCCGCTATCAACGGTGTAAAAATCGGACCGGGCGTCGGTTCCTGTGGCACGGCTGCATTTACCGGTCAGCGCGTTATAGTTGAGGACATTTCCTCACACCCTTATTGGGCGCCTTACAAAGAACTGGCAACGCGCGCTAGATTAAGCGCCTGTTGGTCCCAACCTATTCTCTCGGCTGCCGGTAAGGTGCTGGGTACCTTTGCCATTTATCATCGCGATGCTCGCCCACCTTCGGAAGATGATATTTTCATCATCGAACAATCGGCGCGTTTAGCCAGTATCGCCATTGACCGTAAACACTCGGAAAATAAGCTGCGCACAAGCGATCTGGCCCTAAAATCAGTGTCCCAAGGCGTACTCATCACCACGCCGGACCAAAACATCCTCTGGGTCAATGATGCCTTTTTGTCGATCACCGGCTACAGTAAAGCAGACATCATGGGGAAAAATTGTCGTTTCATGCAGGGCCCGGCGACTGACCTACAGACCTTGGAAGAATTACGCATAGCCCTTGAACAAGGCCACGAATTTTCTGCAGAGATTCTTAACTATCGCAAAGACGGCAGCAGCTTCTGGAACGACTTGACGATCTCACCTACACACGACGAGCAAGGCCAATTAACTCATTTTGTCGGTGTCACCCGCGATATTACT
>JAUYMX010000385.1 GCA_030699345.1 Methylococcaceae bacterium | reverse complement strand
ACCGCCCATAATAGTTGACTATTCCGCTTGGTTAAGTATAGTAAATAGCCTTAACCAGTATTTATGTAAGGAATATCTTGTGCGTTTAACTACCAAAGGCCGTTATGCGGTCACTGCGATGCTGGACTTGGCATTTCACAGCCCTGTCAAACCCGTCACTCTGACTGACATCGCCGCCCGCCAAACCATTTCGCTGTCTTATCTTGAACAGTTATTTGCACGTTTACGCCGCGCCGGTTTGGTCAAAGGCGTGCGAGGTCCCGGTGGCGGCTATACGCTGTGCCAAAAAACCAGCGAAATCAATATCGCCGACATTATTGCAGCCGTCGATGAACCCATTGATTCCACCAAATGCGGCGGCGAAGCCAATTGCCAAAAACACCAAGCCTGTTTGACGCATGACTTGTGGGTGGGCTTGAGCGACCAAATCAGGGATTACTTAAAAGGCATCACGCTTGCTGACCTACTTGAAAGACATCACGTTAAAGAAGTCGCTAAAAGACAAGACCAAGACGCCCAGCATGTGATTGAAATCACCCGTCCGAGCCTTTAAAAGCCCAACATGATTTACCTCGACCACAACGCGACCACCGCTATTGATGATCGCGTGTTGGAGGCCATGCAGCCGTACCTCAGCAAGTTTTACGGTAATCCATCAAGTCTATATCGACACGGCAGAATGGCACGTAGTGCGTTGGATGTTGCCCGAGAGCAAGTCGCGGCACTCATTAACGCCCAGCCTTCGCAGGTTATCTTTACCAGCGGCGGCACTGAAGCCAATAACCTGGCGTTGACCGCCCTCCCCGTTGCGGCTGGTTTGGCTATTTCAGCCATTGAGCACCCTTGCATTACCGAACCTGCCCAACGCCTACAAAACCAAGGCCACCAACTCACGACCTTGGCTGTCGATAGCAACGGCGTCATCACTCAAAATGCCATAAACAAAATCATTAAGACGAAGCCCGCTTTAGTGTCAATGATGCTGGCAAATAATGAAACCGGCGCACTCCAGCCGATTGCCGAATACGCGCAACAATTAGGCGCGCAAGGCATTGTGGTTCATACCGATGCTGTGCAAGCGTTAGGCAAAATACCGGTGGATTTCAAACAACTGGGCGTGCAGTTGATGACACTTTCCAGCCATAAAATTTATGGCCCCAAAGGCTGCGGCGCCTTGGTATTAGATAAATCCGTCCCCATAAAGCCTTTGCTGTTGGGCGGTGGACAAGAACAAGGCCTACGCGCCGGCACCGAAAATGTCGCTGCCATTGTCGGCTTCGGCAAAGCCGCGGAACTTGCCAAAGCGGAATTAATTGCCCGCCAAGCACACACCTTAAAATTAAGGACATTGCTGGAGCAAGGCTTAAGCGCCCTGCCCGGCCTGCAGATATTCGCAGAACAAGCACCACGCTTGCCCAATACCACCCAAGTCGGCATTACCGGCATGGATGGCGAAATGCTGCTGATGAAGCTGGATCAAAAAGGTGTCGCGGTATCCAGCGGCTCGGCTTGTGCCAGTGGTGCCAGAGAACCCAGCCCAGTCTTGCTGGCGATGGGTATTGATGCCGAACTTGCCTTAAGCGCCATTCGCATCAGCGTGGGCAAAGACAACACCGACACTGAAATTATTAAATTTATCGAGCTGCTAACCGCTTTGCTCACCCAACATTAACGAGGTCACTATGTCTGTTTCATTAACTGAAAGCGCCGCCCGCCAAATCAAAAAACAACTCGACAAACGCGGCAGCGGCATTGGCTTAAAGCTGGGCGTCAAAAAGTCCGGTTGTTCCGGTTACGCTTACGTGCTGGATTATGCCGACCAACTCAACGAAGGCGACCAGACCTTCGAAAAATTTGGCGTTAAAGTCATCGTGCAAGCCGCTGATCTGGAATTCGTCGACGGCATCGAACTTGATTATCGTCGCGAAGGCCTCAACGAAGCCTTCCAGTTTAACAACCCCAATGTCAAAGGCACCTGCGGCTGCGGCGAAAGCTTTTCGGTTTAGTTTAATATCTAAAGTCCCTTCCCTTTCTTGGTTCCAAAGCGTCACAGCACGGCGATTAAATTAACGACCATAACCCGCCGTGCTGTAACCAATTGAATTCACGACCTATTTCCATCTCTTAGTGCCGCCAAACTTTTTCACGTCCAGTTATGCTCCAGAGCGCGCGCATATTGTATAAACCCGTCCAGAACATCTAACTCAAGCAACTTATTAAAAGATTCGCACCGCCAGCATGTAAAATAGCGCGATCCATTCGCTTTAGTTTTTAACCGATTTACCCCGGTTTTACTTACTCCCTCTGCACCGCCCACTATGTCTGACAATTATTTTATTGAACGTGATTACTCGCTAGATTCCCTGAAGGTTCCGCCCAATTCCATTCAAGCCGAGCAATCGGTATTGGGTGGCTTGATGCTGGATAACCAGACCTGGGATTCGGTGGCTGAAAAAGTCGGTAACAATGATTTTTATCGCAAAGATCATCAACTGATCTTCAAGACCATCGAACAACTGGCTGATAAACAAATTCCCTTTGACGTCATCACTATCTCGGAAGCCTTGGGCGCCATCGGTGAGCTGGAAAACATCGGCGGCTTGGCCTATCTGGGCACCTTAGCGCGTGAAACCCCTAGCGCTGCCAACATCGTCACTTACGCCAATATCGTCCGAGATCGCTCGATACTGCGACAGCTGATTCATGTCGGCACCGACATCTCTGATTCCGCGTTTAACCCCGAAGGCCGCGAAACCTCAGAGTTACTTGAGAATGCCGAAAGACAAGTGTTTAAAATTGCCGAACAGCGGCAACGCGGCCAAGGCGGCTTCATGCCGATCAAATCCCTGTTGGCAAAAGCTGTCGATAAAATTGAAACATTATTTGAACAAGAAGGCTCGATCACTGGTGCTGCGACCGGCTTTACCGATTTCGACCAAATGACTTCCGGCCTGCAGCCTGCCGATTTAATTATCGTCGCCGGTCGTCCATCGATGGGCAAAACCACCATCGCGATGAATATGGCCGAAAACATCGCCATCAAAGGCGACAAACCGGTCGCGGTATTCAGTATGGAAATGCCCGGTGACTCATTAGCCATGCGGATGATGTCGTCGTTGGGCCGAATCGATCAGCACAAGGTTAGAACCGGAAAATTGGATGACGATGAATGGCCAAGACTGACCTCAGCCATTAATTTGCTGGCGGAAACTAAATTATTTATCGACGATACCCCAGCGTTAACCCCAACCGAAGTGCGCTCAAGAGCGCGGCGCCTGATGCGCGAACACGGCCAATTAGGCTTGATTGTGTTGGATTATTTACAGCTGATGCAATCGCCCTCCAGCGGTGAAAACCGCGTGCAGCAAATTTCCGATATTTCCCGAGGTTTGAAAGCGTTAGCGAAGGAATTGAACGTGCCGGTAGTTGCACTCTCCCAGCTCAACCGCAACCTGGAACAACGCCCGAATAAACGTCCGGTAATGTCAGATTTGCGCGAGTCCGGCGCGATTGAGCAGGACGCGGATTTGATCGTATTCGTGTACCGGGATGAAGTCTATAACGAAGACAGCCCCGACAAAGGCATCGCAGAAATTATCATCGGTAAACAGCGTAACGGCCCGCTGGGTACGGTCAGACTGACTTTCCTTGGCCAATACACCCGCTTTGAAAACTTTGCAGGTCCCGCTTACAACAGCGCCGACTACGAATAACTAGGACTAAACAATGACGCCAGCCGCTTATGCCGTGCTCAATCTGGACGCCGTACAACACAACCTGGCTAAAGTCCGGCAAGTCGCCCCACGCGCCAAAATAATGGCCGTCATCAAAGCCAATGGCTACGGACACGGCCTGTTGCGCATTGCCGAGGCACTGCGAGACGTCGATGCCTTTGCAGTCGCACGGGTTGACGAAGGTATTCGTTTACGTAAAGCCGGTTTCCAAAACCGAATAGCCGTTTTGGAAGGCTTCACCTGCAGTGAAGAATTAGCCGTCTTTTTGCGCTACCAGCTGGATGCCGTCGTGCATTGCGATCTTCAAATTGATCTGTTAGCCGCTCGTAATGAACACGAACAACTGGCCGTCTGGTTGAAACTCGACAGCGGCATGAATCGTTTGGGTTTTAAAGCTAAAGAGTTTGCGGCGGCTTATCGACGCCTGGAGCAATGTCAGCTCATCAAGTCCCCCATTAATTTGATGACGCATTTCGCCAATGCCGATGACAAAAACGATCCTAAAACCCAGCAGCAAATCGACTGTTTTAATACTCTGACCGCCGATTATCCCGGCGAACGCAGCATGGCCAACTCGGCCGGTGTGCTGGGCTGGCCGACATCAATCACCGATTGGGTACGACCCGGCGTGTTGCTATATGGCATCTCACCATTTGCAGAAGTTACCGGCGAACAACTCGGACTAAAACCGGTAATGGAGCTACATTCGCGACTGATTGCCGTCAAGCAGCTGGAGCAAGGCGATAGCGTAGGATACAGCGGCAGTTGGACTTGCGAACACCCCACTACTCTTGGCGTCGTGGCGATCGGCTATGGTGACGGCTATCCACGTTATGCCAAAATCGGCACGCCAGTATTAGTCAATGGTCAGCGCGTGCCGCTGATTGGCAGGGTATCCATGGACATGCTAACCGTCGACCTAGCCACCCAACCCCACGCTAAACCCGGCGACCCGGTAACCTTATGGGGGAATGGCTTGCCTATTGAAGAAATCGCCCAGTGTGCGGGCACCATTCCTTATACTTTGGTCTGCGGCATTACTCCGCGCGTGCAGATTATTGAAGACTAAAAAGCACCTGATTTAAACTGATGACCGGGGTATATCGCTAAAAGTGTCAGTTTTTTTTACACATTACGATTTAGCAGAAACCCCTAAAGCAAGGACAGAAAAATAACTTTTAAGCTATTAATCAACTGATTACGGCCACTACTTATTGGCGAGCTGTGTTTTAATAAAAAGAATTAAGCTCTGAAGTGTAAGTGAAGCATTGAAAAAAACGCCCAACAAGATTAAAAGTGTCAGGTTTTTTTACACATCTTATATTAAAAACTTGGACATAGATCACAACAATAACTCAACGCATTGATTTTTATTACATTTAAATTTATGGCATTTATTTTGCATTAGCAGTACGCCTCACCTGTTGCGAAGCAGGGTCGGAAAGCGTCAGATCTCTGTGAGATAGAGATGGCTGAGTTGCATTAACTGCAGAGCAATCTGTGATAAATAAATCTTAATTTATAGCATTTTAAATATGAAAAAAATTCGTAACTATTCAGTCTCTTGATCGAGCCGTCATGCGTAGGCTGGATAAGCGCTAGCGCATCCGGCAAATGCGGTGGATGCGCGTTGCTTATCCACCCTACACAATAAACGCATAGCCTCTCTCAGATTAAAGACTGAAT
>JAUYMX010000368.1 GCA_030699345.1 Methylococcaceae bacterium | reverse complement strand
GGTACTCTGCTTGCGCGCCTTGTTGACTCGACGCCAATAAGGTCAACCCTGCAAACAGTTGCTTTGTTTTCTTCACGGAGCAGCCTCCAAATAGTAGTTATAAACTGATGTATGCGTTATATCTTTTTCGTAATATCAAATCGGGCAAATGCTCGAATTTATTCCATTTACGTAATAATTATCACAAATAAACTGGGCAATTTTAACCGAACGGAACTATCTATACCAGCTGTGCTTTTCCTGATTTAACCAGTTTGCAATTATTCAGCGGCTTTATGCTGCGCAAGCGGAGCATAATACTTAATATCACTGGATAATAATTTTATAGCGCGCGCCCAAATCTCTCACAAGGATGGTCGATTAATCTCGTAAATTGGCGCAGACCCGTTCTTTCAACTAGAGCCATAAAATCTGATGTAGACGAGCTCCTTTAAACAAAAAAGGCCCGTGAACCTAAAAGACTCACGAGCCTAATCTTTAAGAAGAAAATTTCAACTATTTAAAGCGTCAGCATACCCTTTATCAAAATTAGGAATGTGATTATCAAGCCATCCTTTGACCAGTTGCCCTACTTCTTCAGTGACTTCAGCTTCCCCAGCATGGAATTTTTTCTGCAAATCTGCACATATCCCTATTAAAGCTTCATGCTCTGCTTTGTGACGATCATATCCGCTGTATTTTTTTGCCTGCATTTCTTTTTCTTCATGAGCAAAATGATCAACCACATACGCAATCAACGCATCTAACGAAGCACCTACTGAAGCTCGCGCCGCACCGCCTGTAGCATCGTCATACAATTTGTTTAACAGTCCAAACAACACTTTATGTTCATCGTCAGCAAAGCCAACATTAGTACCGTACTGAGCCGCTGTCCAAGTAATTAGAGCCATAGTGTTCCCCCGGTTTTGTTATTTAGGAGGCGCCATTCTGTTCGTCATTTCGCATTTTTTTTTGATTTACATCAATTTTTTCAATCTTCTGCCTGAAAAATATATTTAGTGCAATTTAACAACGAAATCTGGACTAATTCTACAGCCCCCTAATTCCGGGCGATCCACCAAGTCTTGTTCAAAATCACGATGAGTTGATGACTGAAAAACTATCCTATTAATCTTTCCGGCTGAAAACTCAAATTCTATTGCGCCACCTTTCGCTCGTGGACTGCCATCTTTAGTAGTAAATAATAAAATGCCCGCCCCGCCCACCTGCTTAGACGCTTGATCAGGCACAGGTCGCGCACAACTCAGCTCATCAATCAACAAACCTGAGAAAATCTTCGCCACCTGCTGCGAAGTCACCACCGACCCTTCACCTGGAATAGCTGGTGCTACGGCAGCTGCTGGAGCAGATGTATCTGTGGGCAATGCGGATGGAGCTGGCGATGCATCAAGACTCATCAATGTCTCCAAGCCAAAATTACCCAGATGATTTTGCAGCAACACAGTACCTTCACCACTTTTTGCCGTGCTCAATAAAGGAAATAATTGCTGCTCCATTTCCGTCTTATTAGGGTTTCTCAATATAGAAACCAACTGCCGTTCAATTGATTTAAGTGGTGTAAAAACTTGTTCCTTTTTCTGGCTGGCTTCGACAATTAAATTCCAATCGGATTGCGAATTCACAGCTAATCCCATCGATTTCATAGTGACATAGTCGTCCAAATTCAAACACGAACTAAAGTCTTTACCTCGAAAACCCTCGAGTACTTTTGGCCGCACTTCTTCATTCAGCACTTTTTGTTGGCTAATATTGTAATTTTTCCAATCTGGGGTTTTAGCCAGAAAATAATAAATCACCGCATTACGATCAAACTTATTAAATCCTAAGTCTTTTAATATCAGCTTCAGCTTGCGGCACTCGCCCGCCACTTCGTCATAATTATTCCAATTAGGCTTCAGATTAGGCTTAGTTGCATGTTTTGATTGCTCAATCAAATCCAGCAATTTTATTTCTCCGGCTGCCGATCGAATTGGCGAATCTCCAATTTCTTCTAAAGACAAGTCACGAGCATCGGGAACGCCATCGGCTGAAGTTCTTTGTAACAATAAGGACGGCGTAATTTCAGGAATTATTTTCAATTCCCCCAGCGGCTTAGTGTCTGCACCTAAAATATTAATTCCACCTTCGGCAACTGCATAAATATTAAAGGTTGTTTGATTAAGAGTGCCCGATTTACCAGAATAACTTACCACTGCCGGCAAAGAGTGCGATTCGGAACTGCTTTTTGAATCGGTTTGCTTGGGAGCAATAGTTTGTGGGTTATTTTTTGCCCATTGACCGGCAACTTGCCCTATAACAGACACGCCCATTCCCACGCCTGTCAACGCAAGCAAACTACTGGCTGCAGTTACATCATTCACCAACCCTGGGACATCGACATCACTGTTGACACTCGACAAGAAACTGTAATCAACGGATGTTTCCTTACCCAAATCCAATCTCATCCACGGAGTCAGATTTAGTTTTTTGGCTTCAAATTTAAAATTACATTTACCAGTTGCCGACTGGTACGAGAACCCGGCCACTTCATTAGTGAATTTAAGCGCTTCGTTACGCACGCTAAACAGAAGCGCTGAAGTTTGATCGCCTTTTTCATATGACGGCGTTATGTTGCTACAGCCACCTTTTAAAACGTTTTCGCCTTTGAATTCAAACTCCGAAATCAGCCGTAGATAGTAATCATCACCATCGATTACCTGAAAGCCTGGCAATGGCTGAAAGGCTTTTGATTTATTAGTTTGCGCGGTAGCTTGACCATTCTCACCCCCCTGAGCTGACAAGGACGGATAATCAATTGCAATCTGCCGGGTTGAGGCGCACCCAGAAAGCAGCAAACTAACAACCAAACTTAAGCTCAAAGATGGCCTGAAACGTATCAACATAAATAACCTTGCACCGACTTACTCGGCAAATGTAACTGAAACAAACGGTTAAATTAAAAACCGTTAATAGTTTTAAAACAAATAGACTCAAAACACAAAATACCGCTCTCAGAAACAGTCCTCATTAATTTCTAAGCTGACCCAACACAAAGCTTTAAAACATCTGGCCCGCTATTTGCATTTGTTATCGTTATCAACAATCTAACCGATATTCCCTTACCGCGCATTAACGGAGATAACCAAATGCACTTTAATTTTGTAATCAATCGCCACAACCAGCTCCCAAATTCTAATGTAATACCTACCCATTTTCTAAGAAAAACGGTACTTGCTGTTGCTATTGGCAGCACAGCCATATCCTCGAGTGCATCACCAAGCATATATCCTACTGGGACAACCCGCTATAACCCAACAAAAGCATTCAACTCGTTCGTATTGTTTACCGGCGGCGACAATATCGCTCATTTAATTGACCTTAATGGAAACTCCGTTCATGAGTGGAAGGATGCGGCGGGGCACAGCACACTTATCGACCCAGCCTTAAATGGCGGCAAACTTGGCCATGTGTTTGTAACAATCGACACCATTGAAGGCAAAGGAACTGACCTTGTGCCGGGACAAGTTAATCGCAGAATATCCAAAACCATCGGGGAGTTGGACTGGGACGGTAAAACTGTTTGGGAGTTTGGCGAAAAAGCCCCGGGTGGCGCCGCACAACAGCACCATGACTGGGCGCGTCTGCCAAACGGCAATACCGTAGTTTTAGCTAATTTGGTACACCCGGTAAAAGGTTTTAAACAGCCTCAAATACTCGATGATGTTATTTATGAAGTAAATCCCGCGGGTGAAGTTGTTTGGAAATGGATCGCCTCTGAACATCTCAACGAATTCGGATTCACAAAAGCAGAGCTCAAGCTGGTACGCAACGCCGATACGGCTGACTACCTCCATGTTAACAATCTCAAAGTTGTCGGCCCCAATAAATGGTTTGCAGCTGGTGATAAACGATTTGACCCTGAAAACTTAGTGATTGATGCGCGCAATGCCAACTTCATCATCATAATCAATAAAAAGACCGGCAAAGTGGCGTGGAACTTGGGACCTCACTATGCTGCCAACGAAAACGGACAACGCACACGTAAAGTGCCCCGCCCTGTAGATCAAATTGCGGCCCAACATGATGCCCACATTATCCCTGAAGGCCTGCCGGGAGCCGGTAATTTGCTGGTTTTCGACAATCAGGGCGAGGCCGGTTACCCGCCTGTTGCGCTGCCCACTACCGGCGGTTCTCGGGTACTTGAAATAGATCCCGTCAAAAAAGAAATTGTTTGGCAATATACCGGCGAAAGTTCAGGCGGGCCTAGCTGGTCGTTTCGCAGTACCCACATCAGCGCCGCACGCCGCCTACCCAACGGCAATACTTTTATCGATGAAGGTCAAAGTGGTAGGCTATTTCAGGTAACTCCCGACGGTGAAATTGTCTGGGAATACGTAAATCCGTATGCCCGCATCGGCAAAGATACTGATACAGGGCGCTCAACATTCAACAATCAACTCTACCGCGGCCAACCCGTACCTTATGAATGGGTGCCAACCGGTACACCTCATTCAGAACAAGCGGTAACTCCACCCGAATTAAGCACGTTTCACGTTCAACCCACGCAATAATTACCAACACCATCTATAACGCTTAACTGGATCCAATTGAAAAAACATCAATTGGATCCTCTGATAACTTCCAAGTTTTTAGTATCAGCAAGCTTATTCAAATCAACTCATCAACCTAAATCAGCTGCTCCTCTACGTGCAGATAATCAGCAGTTGTGCTGAATAACCAACAGCTACCAATACAAAACCAGCGCGTCTATGAAACATCTTAAAAGCTTGATGGCTATAAATAGAGCCTGAAAGAATAAAAAACAGTCGACATTCGATCACACTAATTACACAACAGTTCGAAAAAAACCTGGCGAATTCGTATCTTCAGCTCAAACAGCCTGTAAATTATTTTACGGTCTAAATCTTGCTTTATTTATTGTCAGTTTTCATTATTACAATTTCTTTTCAGGAGTTTTGCATGAATAAATTGATGTACCCGTTTCTTGGTTTAGCACTGTCTTTGACAGTTACTGGGTGTGCCACCTTTACCCCAGGACCACTCAAATCATCAGCTAATGCTTTAGAAGTTGCCAACATAAGGACTATTGAGTTTTCAGGCCTTGGCAAATGGTATCAGTTTGGTCAAGCGCCAAATCCTTCATCGGCTTGGCCGCAGTTTGATGTTTCCAGCTACAAAGCGACTATTAACTATGTCAATACCGCCGCGCGCGTTCAAATAACTCGTAGCCAAACGATTGAGCCGGATCGAGTCCGCCCTGCACCAGTTGAGCAAAAAGTCGATCAATATCTTAATGGTTCAACAGCTTGGAATGTCTCAATCCCTGTAAATGCGGCTCAAAGCGCTACGGCAACAATACAACCTACCGCTGTCGAAGAACGTACTGCAGAAATATTGTCCACACCACAAGGTTTTTTAAGAGCTGCACTTGCCAATAATGCAATTACTAAATCGTCACCTCAAGGCAACACCGAAGTGTCATTTACGCTAAACGGCAAGTATCGATATATTGGCTACATCAATGCCAACGGCCTGGTCGCACGCATTAAAACCTGGATAGACAATCCTGTGCTTGGTGATACCTTAGTTGAAACCAATTTTTCATATTATAAAGATTTCGATGGGGTAAAGTTTCCAGGCCACATAACCAGAACGCAAGGCAGTTATCCAGTATTGGACATAGAAGTATCTTCAGTCCAAGTGAATCCATCAGCTGAATTCTCAGTACCTGAAGAAGTTGCCAATGCTAAACCTGCGATTACTGTGAAAGCCGATCAGCTCGCTCAAGGCGTGCATTACCTTACTGGCGGTTCTCATCACAGCGTACTCATTGAGCAAAGTGATCATGTTGTTTTAGTTGAAGCGCCCCAGCATGAAGAACGCTCCATTGCGCTGATTACCAAAATTAAGGAAATTGCCCCAAACAAGCCAATCAAATACGTAGTCAACACACATGCACACTTTGACCACGCTGGCGGCTTACGTACTTTTGTGGATGAAGGCTCGGTAATTGTGACTGAGCAATCTAACAAATCCTACTTTCAAAAAGTATGGGCCGCGCCTCGCTCGCTCAATCCAGATCGTCTGTCAAAATCTAAAAAACCCCCTAAATTCCAAACTTTCAACGAAGAACTGGTTTTGTCCGACGGCAACCGTCCGATTGAGATTTACTCTATCGCCGGAAATGGTCACAACGATGCCTTCGCACTGGTCTATCTGCCAAACGAAAAAATCCTGGTAGAAGCTGATGCATATAACCCGCCAGCAGCTAATGCGCCGACATCCACTACAGTGAATCCATATACGGTGAACTTGTATGAAAACATCCAAAAATTAAACTTGGATGTGCGGCAAATTGCCGCATTACATGGACCGCGCGTCGTCACGCTTGACGACTTACGTAAAGCGATCGCCGCTAAATAAACCGCTAAAACAGATCAAGGCAACCGGTATGCACCGCTCTGCCTTGATCTGTCACCTCCCCTCAGTTGGTATAAAACATGCCGCCCTGTAGATTTTTACGTAGTGACCATCCATAAAAATCAGCCAATCCGTACCATGATTGATCATCATCAACTCGCCGAATATTCGAAGAACTAATAAGTCAGGCTCCGCTTAAATAGTGCGAATTTGAGAGCTTGGTCACAAAATTTTCACTGCTGCTCGCTTTCATTTATCAGCCAACCGCAAACAAAACAATCCGTGTTATTATCTAGCCAGAAATAAAACCAGCTTATCCTAGCCGTAAATAACGCCAATATTATTCATCGCATGCAACAGGAAAGATCAAGCGGACTTATCCGCCCCCACCAATTTTCAATCCATGTGCTGACTCGCGCATTGGATAGCGCCTCCATAATCATCGCACTGTACATCTCCACGGCATACTATGACGTAGAGATAAATCATGATTACTTGTTACCCGTGATGGCTTGTATCGCCCTATTTACGCTATTTGCCGAATATAACGGTATCTACCAAGGCTGGCGCGGCGAACCCATGTTCGATGAAGCCTGGCGCATACTGCTATCGTGGTTAATGGCTTTTGCATTAGTTGCACTGGGCATATTGTTCTTTGCACATGAATTCAATTACTCCCAAGAAAGCATCCAACTGTTTTTACCCTTAGTACCCGCACTTATTATTCTGACGCATACTATTAAACGGCTGGCATTATCTTTATTAAGACAACAGGGTTTAAACA
>JAUYMX010000365.1 GCA_030699345.1 Methylococcaceae bacterium | reverse complement strand
GTTGACCATTTTTAATAAGCGCATCGTTAGAGCGGGGTCTTTTTCAATAATGGCCCCGGCGTCTGCTAGTGATTTTGTTGCGTCGTCAATAACCTTTTGTAATTCAAAGTAAATATTGGGCGGTGACGTTAATTGCGTGTCGCCTGACAATAAATCTTTAATGGTTAGCCGATCAGATAATGTTTTGAGCATAGTAAATTGAACAATGTTGTATATACTCTGTGACAAAGTTCACAAAAAACACCTGTTGTGCTTGCGTCGCAGGTAATTAAAAAATCTTTAAATAAATATAGATGAAATTCTCGATGGTAGGCATTTTTTGATTACTTGTCTGCCCATCTAACTAAAATATGGATATTTCAACTAATAGTACAAAGTTAGTTTGGATGCTGTTTTTTTTCTGGTATTGAGCATGTTGAGCGAGTCACTGAAACGCAAAATTATTATCATCGCTGAAACTGATGAACGCGTAATTGCACAGATTTCCCAGCAGTTGCTTGAGTTGGGTTTTACTCATTGCCGATTAGCTAAGAACGGCCAGGAAATTTATCGAATCGTTCGGGATTATTACGATAACTCGGATGCATTGGGCTTGGTGATTGTGAGTGAGGATTTGCCCGATTGCTCAATAAACGAGTTGAGACAAGTTTTTTCCGGCAGCCAGCAAGAAGTATTTGTTCCGTTGTTGCTGTTAAAAAATGACCCAGCTAACAGCGATGTTGCCAAGATACCAAGCGCGAATCATTTTTCATTACCTAAAAAAACCTATACCGCCATTGAATTGGGTTTGACGGTTAATTTTTTGTTGCTGCTTAAAAATGAACAGCAGTTACGCTGCAAGCAACAGGAGCGATTGCTCACTCAACTGGCCGAACGCAAAGTGCTCGATGCTAAGTTAAAGTATTTGGTTGCTCATGACGAACTAACCGGGCTATTAAATAGAAACAGCCTGGAACAGAATATTCGTCTGACGTTAAATAGAAACAGCGGCAAAACCTTTAAACAAGAAAGCGTGCTGTTATTTATTGATATTGATCGATTTAGTTTAATCAATGAATTAGAAGGGTTCGAGGTAGGGGACCGTTTTCTGGTGCAGGTGATTTGCCTGATTAGAGAAACGCTAAATAGTACCGGGCTACTTGCCAGAATCGGCTCAGATGAATTTTGTCTCTATCTGGAAAATGCCGACATGGCGACGGCGTTGGCGTGGGCAGAAAAAATCCGCAGTGCGTTAGATAGTTTTCGTTTCATGATGGGCAAGGTGGCTTACAGCATCACCGTTTCTATCGGTATAAGCTCATTAAAATCGGCAAAATTTATTTTGCACCCCGGCGAATTAATCTCGCAAGCGCATCAAGCGTGCTGTATGGCTAAATCAAATGGCCGAAACATGATTTGGGAATACAGCAGCCAAGATACCGTTGTCAAAGAAAGGCATCGCGATTTTTTCTGGGTGCCAATTATCCGGGACGCATTGCATGATCAGCATTTATTTTTAGTGTTTCAGCCGATTGTTAATCTGATGAGCGGGGATGTATCTCATTACGAGGCTTTATTAAGATTAAGAACTGAAGACGGCACGATAATAACGCCGACAGAGTTTATTCCTGCAGCTGAAAGAATGGGTTTAATTCACGGTATCGATTTATGGGTAATTGAACATGCGATCGATTATCTAGCGGCGTTGCCGGATCACCTTGCCAACATCTCCCTGACCATTAATCTCTCAAGTGTTGCGTTTCAAGATAAATCTTTGTTGCCGACTATTAAGCAAAAACTTGAAATGACCTGGGTGAGCGCCGAACGCATCACGTTTGAGATTACCGAAACCGCAGCGGTAGATAATTTTCAACAAACCAGCCTGATGATCAACCAGATTCGGGCGTTAGGTTGTCGTTTTGCGCTGGACGATTTTGGTTCCGGCTTTAGCTCGTTCAACTACCTTAAAAAGTTTCCTGTCGATTACGTAAAAATTGACGGGCAATTTATTCAGAATCTGGCCAACGATGAAACCGATCGGGTGCTGGTGCGTTCAATGCATCAGATTGCCAAAAAAATGGGTAAAAAAACTATCGCCGAGTTTGTTGAATGCCCAAAGACTATAGAAATTCTTAGAGAAATCGGTATCAATTACGGCCAGGGCTATATTTTTGGTAGGCCGAGCGAACAACTATTGGCTATTAGTTCATTGCCATTAACCAATTTATTACCCAAGCAGGACAAGCTAAGGTTCTCTTGATTCTGCCTGGTTCATACTAAATTCATCCAAATCCGGATAAGTTGACGGTTAACCGGAACCTAAAGCTGTTTTCTGTATAATAACCGTTGGTTCGGAAAAATCGATTTATCAGCTTACCAACGTTGCAAGAGGTTATGGCAGAAAGACTAACAAAGGGTGGTTCCGGTAGATACGGCACTAAAACACCCAAGCAAAAACCTAAGAGTAAACCAACATTCACCTGGCTTAAGACCACCATTCTGATAGTAATTGTCGGATTTGCATTGGTTTTGGCAAGTTATTTGGGCTATTTGGATTACAACATCCGCAAACAATTTGAAGGCAAGCGCTGGGCAATTCCTGCACGCGTTTATGCCAGCCCGGTTGAGCTATACGCCGGATACAATTTGTCAGCCAACCAGTTTGAAGAACTCTTGCAAGGCTTACATTATCGACAAGATGCCGAATTGTCTTCCGAAGGTACCTATTTTCGACAGGGCCAGCAAATAGTTGTCAAAACCCGCGATTTTACTTTCTGGGACCAGCAACAATCCAGTTTAACGGTGCGTGTCTCTTTTAATGACACCAGTATTATCAATTTGGTTGATACGGTACGTAGTAAAAATGTCGCCATTATTCGTTTGGATCCGGAACAAATTGGTAGCCTTTATCCCACCATCAAAGAAGATCGCATTTTAATCAAGCTCGAAGAAGCCCCCGATACTCTTATTAAAGGTTTGCTAGCCTCTGAAGACAGGGACTTTTACGATCATTTCGGTGTTTCGATAAAGGGCATTGCTCGGGCAATGTGGGCGAATGCAAAGGCTGGCGGAATCGTACAAGGCGGCAGCACCATTACTCAGCAGCTGGCCAAAAACTTTTATCTAAGCTCAGAAAGAAGCTTTACCCGTAAAATCAATGAAGTATTTATGTCGTTGATTTTAGAATATCGATACAGCAAGGACGAAATTCTCGGCGCGTATTTAAATGAAGTTTATTTGGGCCAAGACGGCGCCAGTGCTGTGCATGGCTTTGGCTTGGCCAGCGAATTTTATTTTGGCAGCGCATTAAAAGATTTACCGCTAGAACACGTCGCCAGTCTGGTTGCGTTAGTACGAGGCCCGTCTTATTACGATCCCAGACGTTACCCAGACCGCGCTTTGCAACGTCGAAACCTGGTGCTGGATGAAATGGAGGCAGAAGGCTATATCACCGCCAAGCAAGCGCTTGAAGCCAAAGAGAAGTCTCTGAGTGTTATTGCCAATACCCATCGCTCAACTAATCGTTATCCTGGATTTCTTGATTTAGTAAAAAGGCAATTACGCCAGGAATACCACGAAGAAGATTTGACCTCTGAAGGGTTAAGAATCTTTACCACCATGGATACGCGTGCTCAAAATACCTTGGAAAAAACGGTTGAAAAAAAATTAGCGCAATTAGAAAAACTCCCTAAAACCGAAAACCTGCAAACTGCGGTTGTAGTCACACGACGTGACAGCGGTGAAATTGCTGCATTAATGAGTGGCCGAGAAGCGTCAGATGCCGGTTTTAACCGTGCCATCGACGCAGTACGCCCGATCGGCTCGTTAATTAAACCGGTGGTGTATCTAACGGCGCTGGAGTATCCCAACAAATACACCATTACTACACCGATAAGTGATGCCTCCGTCTTTGTAAAAGGTACCAACGGCAATGACTGGAGACCTGAAAATTACGACCATCAAGAGCATGGCGTTATTGGCCTGCATTCCGCATTAGCGCATTCATATAACCATGCCACTGTGCGTATCGGCATGGATATTGGCGTAGCAAGAATTGCCAAAACGTTAAAAAGCTTAGGTGTTAGCAGGCCTGTCGAGTTATACCCATCCTTTTTATTAGGTGCGGCGCAACTCACACCGATAGAAGTTACCCAGATGTATCAAACATTGGCGGGCGATGGCTTTTTAACACCTCTTAAAGCCATTCGAGCGGTAGTGGCGGCTGATGGTCAACGCTTACAAAGTTACCCATTTACTGTCCGTCAGGTTGTTGATCCCGCTGCCACTTACATCACCAACACGATGTTGCAAGAAGTGATGCATCAAGGTACGGGTAAGTCGGCTTATTCAACCTTTCCTTATGATTACGGACTGATTGGTAAAACAGGTACCACAAATGACGCCAAAGACAGCTGGTTTGCCGGTTATAGCGGCGATTATTTAGCCGTTGTCTGGGTGGGTAGAGATGACAATAAACCCGCGGGCTTAACCGGCTCAACCGGTGCGTTGCAAATCTGGATACCGTTAATGCGGCAAATCTCCACGCAGCCGGTTGTGTTAACACCGCCAGATAACGTCAAAACTGTTTGGGTTGACCCAGCCAACGGGTTATTGGCTAATGCTGAGTGCGCAGGTGCCAGACAGTACCCCTATATTGCTGGTTCCGAACCATCCGAATATTCCCCATGTATTGATTCGCCAGGCGATGGTGACAAAACATGGCTCGACAATTTATTACCTAACGGCTTGTAACAGATCTTATGAACAGAATTAAATTTTTCGCATTGCTTACCGTCTTGATGTTGGCTATTTCCGCAAGCTATGCAGAAGATCAGCCCGTCAAGCAACTGCAGACATTTTTGAAATCATCTAAAGCGTTTAGTGCGGATTTTAAGCAAGTATTGCTCAACGAAGCCGGCGAACCTAAACAAACCAGTTTTGGTAAGTTTTACTTGCAGCACCCTGGTAAATTTCGTTGGGATTATCAAAAACCTTTTCAACAACAAATAGTCTCTAACTCAGGCAAAGGCTGGTTTTACGACGCCGATCTTGAACAAGTTACGGTTAAAAAACTTGATGAGTCGTTAGGTTCCACACCAGCATTGCTGCTGACCGGTGACATCTCATTAGAAGAAAATTTCACCATTGAAACCCAAGGCGTTGAAGGCGATATGCAATGGATAAGATTGTTACCGAAAAGCCAAGAAAGCACCTTCAAATATGTACTGATCGGCCTTGAAAAAGGTTCGCTGAGCGGTATGGAATTAAGCGATAACTTTGGCCAACTCACGCGCATTTACTTTTCTAGCGTAAAACTAAATCCACGCCTTGAAGCCGGTTTATTCGACTTCAAAGCGCCCAAAGGCGTCGATGTCTTTAGCGAGTAACGACTGCACGAATGTTTGAAGATTTCACCAAACCGTTGGCCGATAGAATGCGGCCGACGGCCCTGGCCGACTATGTCGGTCAGCAACATATCCTAAAACCCGGCAAACCGCTTTATGAGGCCATCGCCTCGGGGCGGTTACACTCAATGATTTTTTGGGGCCCGCCGGGCACTGGCAAAACCACGCTGGCGCGCATGATTGCGCAACACTCCGATGCCGAATTCATGCCGATTTCTGCCGTATTATCCGGCGTCAAAGAAATCAGGGCAGCGGTTGCCGAAGCGCAAAAAATCCAACAGCAACAAAATCGCCGCACCATTTTGTTTGTTGATGAAGTCCATCGTTTTAACAAAGCTCAGCAAGACGCCTTTCTGCCACATGTCGAAGACGGCACTGTCTACTTTGTCGGCGCAACCACCGAAAATCCCTCTTTTGCCCTAAACAATGCGTTACTTTCAAGAGCCCGTGTTTACGAGCTCAACTCACTTACGGCCGACGATTTACTGGACGTATTAAACAAAGCCTTAACCGACACAAAACGCGGCTTAGGCTCATTGGGCGTGGAAATCGCCGATGATATTAAATTACAGTTCGCGCAAGCCGCTGACGGCGATGCGCGAAGATTGCTCAATTTATTGGAAATTGCCGTCGAACTGGCCTCAGCTAATGGCACTCAGACAATAGATGAAGCCATCGCAGGAGAAGTGCTGACCGGTGGCGTTCGTCGTTTTGATAATCAAGTCGATTTTTTTTATAACCAAATCTCTGCGCTGCATAAATCCGTCCGCTGAAGTTCGCCTGTTGCCGCACTCTATTGGTTATGCCGCATGTTGGACGGAGGTTGCGATATTGTCTATCTGGCCCGGCGCTTCGTCAGAATGGCTTCTGAAGACATCGGCAATGCTGACCCCAGAGCCTTACAG
>JAUYMX010000356.1 GCA_030699345.1 Methylococcaceae bacterium | reverse complement strand
TCGCGAGGTTTAAAGGTTTCAATCGCTTGAATATCGCCAGTATCTGCCACAACGACAGTAAATTCTTTTAATTGTTCTAACAAATTTGCCATAACTTTAATTACCTATAATTACTTGTTAAAAAAAAACCGCTTACATAGGAACCTGTCCTGCGTTTAGACAGGAAGAAATTATGCAGCGGATTAGTATTCTTTAATTATTAAAATATAAAAGCGCAAGAACTGCTAAGCAACTTGCGCTTAAATTAAGCAGTTAATTAATACTACTTTTAGCCCTTATCGCGTAAATATTTTGCAACACCTGTGGCTCCGCCAACTGTACCTCTTGGAGAAACTTCAGAAGAAGCCGCTACTCTTTGGCTTTGTGATTTTTCTTTCAAGTACTTTGAAACACCGGTGGATTCGGCTTTTTCTTTTAATGCTGAGGCTTTCTTATCAAGATATCTAGCAACGCCCGTTCCTGCAGTCACGCTACGATTCTGCAAATAGCGTTCAACACCAGTTAAACCATTTGCACGTGCATTAGTAGCCCCTTTAGCAGATCCGCCTGTTTTCTTTCTTGTAAAAAAGAAAACACCAGCCGCCACAACTACGCCTAGTCCAATCAAAACATTTGTGTTCGATTTTTCATCTTTGGTTACTGTTGCTGGTTTTGCTGCAACAGAAGCAGAAGAATCTTCCTCTGCTTCATTTACTTTGGAAGAAGAACCACTGTTAGTCGCTTCAACACTTGATACATTTTTATTCTTAGTAGGTGCGGCTGATTCGTTCTTTTTTGAACTCTCGTTAGCATCTTGGTCTTGAAAAACTATGACTGGTTTAAAATTTGTGGCCGGATAATCGGATTCAGCCATTGCCATTGTGTTGGTCAATAGCAAAGCAACGAATGCACCTCTAGTTAAAATATTTTTTTTCACCTTATTCCCCTGTAAGTTGTTAAATCGATCAATAATCTCTTGGATTTTGCTAAAAAGCAAACCAAGATAAATCTTCACGAAAAATTGTATAAATTTTTTGATACGTCATTATAAATTTTAAAGAATAGATTCAACGTTTTTAACAACATTTTCAACAGTAAACCCAAATTCCTTAAACAATTGTCCGGCTGGAGCAGACTCACCAAATCTATCCAATCCAACAATCGCACCTTGAGTCCCAACATACTTCCACCACCCGTCAGTAACACCAGCTTCGATAGCGACCCGCTTAGTTACTGCAGCAGGCAATACGGACTCCCGATATTCAGCATCTTGGGCATCAAATATGTTTGTTGAAGGTAACGATACAACGCGAATCTTTCTACCTTTTGCAGTTAATTCTTCTGCAGCTTTTACTGCCAATTCAACTTCAGAACCGGTTGCGATAATAATT
>JAUYMX010000355.1 GCA_030699345.1 Methylococcaceae bacterium | reverse complement strand
GCTAATAATAAACAGCTTTTGCAGTCTGTCAAGATCTTTGGCATCATTCCGGCCCGCCACCGCTATCACCACGCTTATGAATGACAACCAGCTTTTACGCTACAGCCGACAAATCATGCTGCCTCAATGCGATATTGAGGGGCAACTGAAGTTACTTGCGGCCAAGGTGCTCATCATTGGGGCCGGCGGTCTAGGCTCGCCCGCTGCGATGTACCTTGCTGCCGCGGGTGTGGGGCATATCAGCATTGCTGATCATGACAGCGTCGATCTATCAAATCTGCAGAGACAGATTGCTCATTGCAATGACGATATAGGGGTTAATAAAGCGATTTCAACCGCCCAGACGCTTAACGATCTTAATCCGGACATTGCGGTCCATGTCATTAACCAAAAATTAATAGGCGATGAACTGGCGGTGGAAGTCCGTAAAGCTGACGTAGTGTTGGATTGCAGCGATAATTTTACTACGCGATTTGCCGTCAATAGCGCCTGCGTAAAATACCAAAAACCCTTGGTCTCGGGAGCCGCAATACGCTTTGAAGGCCAGGTTTCGGTATTTACTCCCGGTAGCAACGATAGTCCTTGTTATAACTGCCTATACACCAACGATGGCGAGGAGTTACAAAATTGCGCCACTAATGGCGTGATGGCTCCAATCACCGGTATCGTTGGCAGTGTTCAGGCATTAGAAGCTATAAAGCTAATCATTGCGACTGGCGAACCATTGATCGGTAGATTATTACTGCTGGATGGCTTGAGCATGGAGTGGAACACAATGAAATTCAGGAAAAATGCCAACTGCCCAACATGTAGTAGCAAATAGCTAACGCCCTAAAACGAAAAACCTCCAGAAAACGTAGTCTCCTGGAGGTTTATTAAAGTGATTAACGCTGACTATTTATTATTTTTAGCAATCAATCCTTTAATAGAGTTAATAGCCTTTTCAGCCAAATCGTTAACTAAAGACGGGCTGTCGCCATGCGGTTCAATATCTCCAAATGGCTCAGCATTTTTTTGCGTGAATTTATAAATAAAATACCCTAACGGCGCGAAAGCAGCAGCAGCGACAATTAGCATAATCACAAACAATTCAATTACTCCACTCATAATACCCCCTCATGATTTACATCATTAATGTCTTATTATTTTTAAGTGAATTTTGATAATACTCTCTTCGAATTAAAAAAACATCTCTTACATGGCTGGTTGCGCAGGGCAATAGTTGCGTTAGAAAAAACTTCATCGTATACTCGCAAACGGCTTACTTGATCAAGCTAGCATATAACTCAAAAAGTACTTCTGGAGGTTTTATTTATGAAATGGGAAACACCAAGCTACACTGACCTGCGTTTCGGTTTTGAAGTAACAATGTACATCTATAACCGTTAATTTCTGCGGTCAAG
>JAUYMX010000331.1 GCA_030699345.1 Methylococcaceae bacterium | reverse complement strand
CTTGAGATTGATAATGAAGTAATGACATTGCTAGCGCTGAACTCGCCAGTAGCAAACGATCTGCGTAACGTCATTTCAACGTCTAAGATTGCGGTTGAATTACAAAATATGAGTGCCGAAATTTACAGCTTTGCGCGATTGATGACGGTATTTTTTTATCCTAAAACCAGCCCCCTTAATTCAAAACTTTTTTCAGATATAGTTAAGATCGGCAATCTGGTCAATATGATACTGATCAAGCTTTTGATAGCCTGCGAAGATAGAAATGCCAGTCAACTTTACTCGCTGTTGCAGAATGGTCGAGAATGTCAAAGTGAATTACAGCAAGGTGTCAGGCATCAATTAACCATTATCATGCAAGATCCACGCATGATTCGTCGGGCACTAGGTGTTATGCAAATGATGAACGCGTTGGAGCGTTGCAATGAAAATTGTAAAAACATTGCCGAATACATGATTTTCATGATTGATGGTATTGATGTTCGCCATGTCACCAACCGAACGCAAGGGTAGGGTCGTAGGTTGGGCTGAATGCAATGAAGCCCAACAATTTTTGACGCTTCGATGTGTTGGGCTTTGTGCCTCAGCCCAACCTACTAGCTGTGAATTATTTAGATTTTATTTGAAGGAAGATTTAATGAATGTTTCTAGTCGATTAGTTACTTTAATATTTTTGATTGGTTTATCCAGTCCAGTTGTTTTACTTGCTGATGTTTCTGAGGCGACTCATGTTTTACAGGGAAATGATCGATATCCAGCGGTTAGCGAGGGACAAGTAACGATATATGCGTTTAAGCCAGATTTTCCATACAAAATTATCGGTGAAATAGAAGCGCATGGTATGGCTGAGCCCTCAGCACTTGATCAGTTAGATGTTTTTTATAAGCCAACAGGCGAAAAAGAAGATATGGATCTTGCGATGCGTGCTTTAAAAAGGGATGCAGCTAGTATGGGCGCAAACGGTGTGATTATAGTAAAACAGGCACAGGTTCCAGTAGATGACAGCGCTAGTGAGCGTCGAATTGTTGGAGCTGCAATCCGTTATTAAAGGATTTTTTTTATGGGTTTAAATTTAAAAATTGCGCGTAGGAAAAATATTGATTGGCTTATTAAGGTTCCGTACGGCACTCAAACAGCATTGGAAAAAGCCCTTGGTAGTGAGTTGACTCAACGTATTTTGAGTGACATTCAGCATGATAAGCGTGGAGTTTCTTCATCGGAAGCACGCAATATTGAGCGCATTTTGGTTATTCCTATTGGCTGGATGGATAGAGCAAATTGGGGCGTTGAGGGTTGGACATTGATTAAGCAATATCGTGAACTTGGTGAAGAGGAAAGAGCTGTGGCTGATAGATTGTGCGCTTTTGTTTTAGAGCGATTGTCTTCTGTAGCTTTGAACATTGACTAATTGTTTTTTATTTGTTGACTAGCCAAGTAGTCCGGTAGGTATCGTCTTAAAACGCGTTAAGGCTGTAGGTTGGGCTGAATGCAATGAAGCCCAACAACTTGGCGCTTCGATGTGTTGGGCTTCGTGCCTCAGCCCAACCTACGAAATTTCCACTTCGATTGGGCTATTGTGCATACCACAATCTGTAGCATCTAAACGTCCTAAATCAAAAAAAAGCCCGCCAGCTCAATGAGCTGGCGGGCTTGTGAGGACTACTAAGGTTGCTTAAGTGTTATTACGGTAACAAGTTAATACGATTTTTCGGTCCAGTGTCGTAGGATGGGTAGAACGCAGTGAAACCCATGCCGATGATGATGGGTTTCGCGATGCTCTACCCATCC
>JAUYMX010000323.1 GCA_030699345.1 Methylococcaceae bacterium | reverse complement strand
CACCTCGAAAAACCCTGCACTTCGACAGGCTCAGTGCGAACAGCATCTTATAAATCAGCTTGTTACATTCGTGGCGAGCTTGTCGAACCATGAATGTGACAGATTTTTCGAAGTACCCAGTATTACCTGTAGTTTCTTAATTAGCTCTATCAACAAACTCGACATAAGCCATAGGGGCCTGATCACCAGAACGGTATCCACATTTCATAATGCGTAAGTATCCACCGGATCTATCTTTAAAACGAGGCCCTATCTCATTAAATAACTTTGAGACAACATTTCTATCACGCAATTTAGAAAAAGCTAGTCTTCTCTTAGAAACATCATCAACTTTAGATAAAGTAATCAATGGCTCTGCGTATGATCTAAGTTCTTTTGCTTTAGGCAAAGTAGTCTTTATTAGTTCATGAGTTATTAAAGAAGAGACCATATTACTAAAAAGAGCTTTACGGTGACTACTATTTATATTAAATTTTCTACCAGATTTACGATGTCTCATACAAATTAACCCTTAATTAATTATTTATTACAGCAGAATGATCTACTATATTATCCGGTGGCCACTTATCAAGCTTCATTCCTAACGATAAACCTTTAAGCGCCAAAATATCTTTGATTTCAGTTAATGATTTTTTACCTAAATTTGGTGTTTTCAATAACTCAACTTCTGTTCTCTGAATTAAATCGCCAATATAAAATATATTTTCCGCTTTTAAACAGTTAGCAGAGCGAACGGTTAACTCAAGATCATCAACAGGTCGCAAAAGAACAGGATCAAATCTATCTTCAATCACACTCGCTTCGTCCACAACTTGAGGAGCAACCCGTTCAAAATCAACAAAAACTGATAATTGATCATGCAATATAGTTGCGGCCAATTTTATAGTTTGTTCTGGATCAACAGTACCATTTGTTTCAAGCTCAATTATTAATTTATCTAAATCGGTACGCTGCTCAACACGTGTAGTTTCAATATGATAGGCAACCTTTAAAATCGGACTATAAGCGGCATCTAACTTTAAATTCCCAACAGAAAGACTTGAGTCGTTAAAAAACTTACGTTGTGAAACAGGCTCATATCCTCTACCACGTCTGACAGTTAGCTTCATCCCCAGAGAACCGGCCTGAGTTAAGTTAGCAATCACTAGATGAGGATTAACAATTTCAACATCGTGAGGCAAACTTATATCAGAAGCAAATACAGGACCTGGTCCAGATTTATTTAAAGTTAACTGCACTTCATCTTTTGAATGCACAATCAGAGCCAATCTTTTCAAATTCAATAAAATATCAATAACATCTTCTTGAACGCCTTCAATTGTCGTGTACTCATGCTGAACTCCATCAATTTCAACATCAGTAACAGCGCACCCAGGAATAGCAGAAAGCAAAACCCTGCGTAAAGCATTTCCTATGGAATGCCCAAATCCCCTTTCTAACGGCTCAATAACAACCCTGGCATGGTTAGGGTTTTTAGTTACTACCTCTACTAAACGGGGTTTTAATAAACTAGAAATAGTATTCAACATTAATATACCTGCACATCTGAATTATTTAGAATAAAGCTCAACAACCAATTGCTCATTAATATCTGAACCGAGATCAGCTCTATCAGGATAATTTAAATATTGTCCAGACATTTCTTTAGAGTTAACTGACAACCACGACGGAAAACCATACTGTTCAGCGACGACAAGTGAATCTATAATTCTCTGTTGTTTCTTAGATTTATCTCTAATTGATAAATTATCACCAACAGAAACTTGGTAAGAAGGCAGATTTATTATAACGTTGTTTACTTTTACAGCTTTGTGCGACACAAGCTGACGAGCTTCAGCTCTAGTTGAAGCAAATCCCATCCTATAAACGACATTATCTAATCTAGATTCCAAAATAAGCAATAAATTCTCGCCTGTCGCACCTTTTTTCATATCCGCAATCTTATAATAATTACGGAATTGTTTTTCAAGGATGCCATATATCCTTCTTAATCTTTGCTTTGCTCTTAATTGAAGAGCATAATCAGAACTTCGACCTCGCTTTGCACCATGTTGACCAGGTTTTTGGTCTAGCTTACATTTACCCTCAAGAGATTTACCCCTGCTCTTCAAAAAAAGGTCTGTACCTTCTCTACGACTTAATTTACAAGTTGGACCAGTATAACGTGCCATATAAATATTCTCTTAATCTAGTATTACGACGTTAAACACGACGTTTTTTAGGTGGGCGACAGCCATTATGTGGAATCGGAGTCACATCAAAAATATTATGAATTTTTAAACCCAAATTACTAAGCGACCTAACCGCAGACTCTCTACCTGGACCTGGCCCTTTAATCATCACATCAAGATTTTTCATGCCGTATTCAAGAGCAATTAACCCAGCTTTTTCAGCTGCAACCTGAGCAGCGAAGGGAGTGCTTTTACGCGAACCTCGAAAGCCAGACCCTCCAGATGTCGCCCATGATAAAGTGTTACCTTTCCGATCAGTAATAGTCACTATTGTGTTATTAAATGAAGCGTGAACATGAACTATTCCATCAGCCACTTCTTTTTTAATACGTTTTCTTGACCTGTTTTGAATTGCCATTACTTAAAATCTCATAAAATATAACTTATTTCCTAATTGGTTTGCGCGGTCCTTTTCGGGTGCGCGCATTTGTTCTTGTCCTTTGACCTCTAAGAGGAAGACCACGACGATGCCTTATCCCTCTATAACAGCCTAAATCCATAAGCCTCTTGATATTCATTGAAACTTCACGCCTTAAATCGCCTTCAACAGTCATTTTAGATATCAAAAGCCTTATTGATTCTAACTCAACCTCAGAAAGCTCCTTAATCTTTACACAAGGGCTTATTCCAACTTCCGCACAGATATCTGCAGCTGTTTTCCTACCGATACCATAAATAGCAGTCAATGCTATTACAGAATGCTTATGATCTGATACATTTATCCCGGCAATTCGTGCCATCTAAAAATCCTCTAATTAAACTATATGAGCGGGGAAAGTAATACTAATTTTTAACCTTGTCGCTGTTTGTGCCTTCCATCATCACAGATAACGCGAACAATACCGTTTCTTTTAACAATCTTACACTTTCTACAAATTTTTTTTACTGATGCTCTAACTTTCAAAACAGTTACTCCAAATACTTTAATAAAATTATTTTTTAAGATTAGCTTTCTTCATTAGCCCATCGTACTGCTGAGTCATAATATGAGTTTGCATTTGAGAAATAAAATCCATAACAACAACAACAATAATTAACAACGAAGTACCGCCAAAATAAAAAGGGACATTCCAATAAACTATTAAAAACTCAGGCAAAAGACAAACCAAAGTAATATAAAAAGCGCCAACTAATGTCAACCTTGTAAGCACTTTATCAATATAAACACTTGTTTGAATACCTGGTCTAATTCCAGCTAAAAAAGCACCAGATTTCTTAAGGTTTTCTGCAGTTTCTTTAGAGTTAAAAACTAAAGCAGTATAAAAAAAACAAAAGAAAACGATAGCCAATGCATAAAACAAAACATATACAGGTTGACCTGGTGACAATAAAGTTGCTAAGTCTTGCAACCAAAAAAGCCCATCGGAATTAGCAAACCATCCAGCAATAGTAGCAGGAAACAAAATGATACTAGAAGCAAAAATAGGGGGAATAACTCCAGCCATATTCAACTTTAAAGGCAGAAAACTAGTCTGACCACCATAAAGTTTCTTACCTTGTTGACGCTTAGGATAATTTATTGTAATTCTTCTCTGGGCTCTTTCTACAAAAACAACTAGGGCAGTGACAGATATTGACAACAAAAATAATAGGATTATTAAGCCAGCACTCATTTCCCCAGTCCTAGCTAATTCTAGAGTACCACCAACCGCCTTTGGCAACCCTGAAACAATACCTGCAAATATTATTAACGATATCCCATTGCCGATTCCGCGCTCAGTAACTTGCTCACCAAGCCACATTAAAAAAACAGTACCTGTAACCAAAGTAATTGTAGTTATTGCAATAAAGGAGGCACCCGGATTCAAAACGACAGATAGTCCACCAGCAGTCTGATTCTGAAGAGCAATAGAAATCCCTAGCCCCTGAAATGAAGCAAGAACAACAGTCCCAAACCGAGTGTACTGGGATATCTTTTTCCGACCTGACTCACCCTCTTTTTTAATTTGTTCCATAAAAGGAATAACAACCGTCATTAGCTGCATAATAATAGATGCGGATATGTACGGCATTATACCTAAGGCGAAAATACTTAGCCGCATTAATGCGCCGCCTGAAAACATATTAAACATATCAAGAATAGAACCGCCTTGCTGTTCAAACATTATTGATAGTGCTTTTGGATCAATACCGGGAACAGGTATATGAGAACCGATCCTATAAACAACAAGAGCACCTAAAACAAACAGTAACTTAGCTTTAAGTTCAACAAAAGAATCGGATTTCACGGCATCTCTCTTTGTTGCTATATTTGAATTATTCACCTATACCTCTATTACGCCACCAAGAGCAATAATCTTAACTTTTGCTCCTGCCGTGCATTTTAAACCTGCTAATCTAACTGACCTTGTTAAAATACCTGAGTCTATTACTTTAACTGACCTTGTAAATATAGGAACAATCGATAACGACTTCAAAATATCTAAATCGATAATTTCATTATTAATTCTTTCTAAATCAGAAAGCCGCACTTCTGAGCTAAATTTTGATAATGCAGATTTGAATCCGATTTTCGGTAATCTTCGCTGCAAAGGCATCTGACCACCCTCAAAACCAACCTTATGGAAGCCACCAGAACGAGCTTTTTGTCCTTTATGCCCACGACCACAAGTTTTTCCGAGTGTAGACCCAATCCCTCTACCTACACGAACAGATTTCTTTCTTGAGCCATATGCTGATTGTATAGTATTTAAAAACATTATAACTCCCTAACTTTCAACATATAAGATACTTTATTAATCATGCCTCTGTTTTCCAACGTATCAGCAAGGAGAACAGTATGGTTAATTTTTCTCAAGCCTAAACCTTTTATACAGGCTTTATGGGAAGGCAATCTTCCATTTTTACTCTTTATCATAGTTACACTTAATGTAGAACTAGTCATCACTACTACCCAATTACCTTATCAACTGAAAGTCCACGTTTAGCAGCAATTTGATCTACACTTCTCATTCCTGCCAAGCCATTTATAGTAGCCCTGACTACATTAATAGGGTTACTAGTACCAATGCATTTAGCCAGAACATTATGAACACCTACTACTTCAAATACCGCTCTCATTGCACCACCAGCAATTATACCCGTACCTTCAGAAGCAGGTTGCATATAAACTTTTGCTGCGCCAGTTACATTCATAACGGGATACTGCAAAGTATCGCCTTTTAGCGCAACTTTCTTCATGTTTTTTCGCGCCTGTTCAAGAGATTTCTGAATTGCAATTGGCACTTCTCTAGCCTTGCTTACGCCGTAACCAACTCTACCTTCACCGTCACCAACAACAGTTAAAGCCGTAAAACCGAACACGCGCCCACCTTTTACTACTTTTGCTACACGCCTTACGTTAACTAACTTTTCTTGCAAACCATCTACGCTACCTTGTGCAGGTGCAATAGCCATAATATTCTCCTAAAAAATTAAACCTGCTTCACGGGCAGCTTCTGCTAGAGCCTTTACACGCCCATGATATTTAAATCCTGAGCGATCAAATGCAACTTTGGAAACACCCACAGCTAAAGCTTTTTCAGCAATTAACTGGCCAACATGAGCGGCAGCATTACTATTACTAGTATTTGACAACATAGCTTTTACTTCAGATTGTAAAGTTGAAGCACTTGCTAATGTTAACTTACCATCACCAGAAATTATTTGAGCATATATATGCTGCGATGTTCTATGTATTGATAAACGGTTAATTCCTTGGCTTTTAATTTTGCTACGTAATTTTAATGCTCGCTTTAATCGAGACAATTTTTTATCCATTACAAATTCCTATTTCTTTTTAGCTTCTTTTCTTACAACATTCTCATTAGAATATCTAACACCTTTGCCCTTGTATGGCTCTGGCGATCTATACTTTCTAATGTTTGCAGCCACCTGCCCAACCAATTGCTTATCAATACCCTTTACTATAATTTCTACTTGCGTTGGAGTTTCTACTGTAACGCCACTAGGAACTATAAAATCAACAGGATGTGAAAAACCAAGTGATAAACTTAAAATATTCTCTTTAATTTGAGCTCTATAACCAACACCAACAAGCGATAGCTTTAATTCAAACCCTTCAGAAACCCCAATTACCATGTTATTTATTAAGGCTCTAGCAGTACCAGCTTGAGCTGTAGCCGATTTGCTTGCAGAATCCCAATGCATAACAATGGATTCATCATTTACATGGAAATCAACAAATTCGTTAAGAGTGTACTCAACTTCTCCTTTAGCACCTTTAACAAAAATATTCTTACCATTTATATTAACGTTTACGCTTTTCGGTATTAATACCGGAGCTTTAGCAATTCTTGACATAAAGTCTCCTAATTAACAAACAGTACAAATAACTTCACCACCGCGCCCACTTGCACGCGCAGCTTTATCAGTCATAACACCATTAGATGTCGACACGATAGCTATGCCTAGCCCGCCGAGAACGACGGGCAGACGATCTTTTGAACGATATATTCTTAATCCAGGACGACTAATTCTTTTTATATTTTCAATAACTGGAACACCCTTGTAGTATTTCAGCTCAACTAGGATTTCTTCATGAGACCCTATACTTTCAACTGAGTATCCTGAGATATATCCTTCATCTTTTAAAACTTTAGCAATAGAAAGCTTTAATTTAGAAGTTTGCATTTTAACAATTTTTTTTCCCGCAGACTGCCCATTTCTTATTCGGGTCAACATATCTGCAACAGGATCCGTCATACTCATTTAAAATTCTCCAAACAATAGATAATTACCACTACCAACTTGCCTTAACAAGCCCAGGTACATCGCCTCTCATAGTGGCTTCTCTTAGTTTGTTTCTACTTAAGCCGAATTTCCGATAATAGCCATGCGGACGACCTGTAAGATTACAACGATTTCTTACTCTTGAAACACTGGAATCTCTCGGCATTTTCTGAAGTTGTAGCTGAGCTATTTCTTTCTGATCGTAAGTAGATCCTGGATCTCTAATAGTCTCTTTTAACTTTAAACGCTTATTACTTAATTTTTTTACTAAACTTTTGCGCTTAAACTCACGCGCGATCATTGATTTTTTTGCCATAAGTAAGTTGCTCTTTAACTCTTAAATGGAAAATTAAAAAGTTTTAGCAAGGCTAATCCTTCATCATTTGTTTGAGCGGTTGTTGTAATAGTAATATCCATACCACGCAGAACATCAATTTTGTCATAATCAATTTCAGGAAATATTATTTGTTCTTTAACACCTAGAGAATAATTACCACGACCATCAAAACTTTTTGCGCTCAATCCTCTAAAATCTCGAATACGAGGTATAGAGATATTAATTAACCTGTCTAAAAATTCGTACATTCTATCACTACGAAGGGTAACTTTACATCCTATTGGCATGTCGTCTCTAATTTTAAAGCCAGCAATTGACTTTCTTGCCAGAGTAACGATAGGCTTCTGCCCAGATATTTTCTCCATATCACTGAGAGCAGATTGTAAAGATTTTTTGTCGGCAACAGCTTCACCAACACCCATATTTAACGTTATCTTGGTAATTCGAGGTGCTTGCATAACGGATTTGTACGAAAACTGATCCAGCAAAGCAGGCAATATCTTTTCTCTATATTCTTTTTTTAATCTAGCCATGATTTCATATAACCTTAAACATCAACAACTTCATTAGTTGACTTAAAAAATCTTACCTTAGTACCATTTTCTAGGAATCTAAACCCAACACGATCCGGCTTTTTTGTTATCGGATTATACAAGCCAACATTGGATATATCTATAGGTAACTCTATTGTCACTATCCCGCCAGAGACACCTGAATTAGGGTTAGATTTTTGAGTTTTTTTATATTGATTTATTCCATCAACCAGGACTTTTCCAGAAGCAAGTATTTTAGAGACCCTACCTGACTTTCCTTTATCTTTTCCGGCAATGACAACCACATCATCGCCTTTTCTTATTTTTTGCATAAGGTTACCTATAAAACCTCTGGGGCCAAAGAAATAATTTTCATGAATTTTTCCCCTCTTAATTCACGAGTAACCGGGCCAAAAATTCGCGTGCCAATAGGCTGCAAATTATTATTTAATATAACCGCAGCATTTCCATCAAATCGGATAACAGAACCGTCTGACCTTCTTACTCCTTTCCGCGTCCTAACAACCAGAGCATTATAAACGTCACCTTTTTTTACCCTTCCCCTAGGTATTGCATCTTTAATACTAACTTTTATTATATCGCCAATCCCAGCATAACGCCTATGAGACCCACCCAAAACTTTGATACACATTACCTTTTTAGCGCCGCTATTGTCAGCAACTTCAAGATTAGTTTGCATCTGAATCATGATTAATTCCTAAATATATTCTTTGAAGTTACTCTATCTATCAGCATTAACCAAAACCTCAACTAACTTGAAGGTTTTGTTTTTAGACAAAGGTCTGCATGAAGTAATTGAAACCAAATCGCCTTCTTTGCATACATTATGCTCATCGTGAGCTAGTAACTTAGAAGATCGTTTTATATACTTTCCATAAACAGGGTGTTTTGTTACACGATTAACAAGTACCGTGATTGTTTTTTCCATTTTATTACTTACAACAGTACCTGTAACAGTTCTGATATTTACAACATTCTCAACCATTACACCCTCACTTTTTCAGTTAATACAGTTAAAACCCTTGCGACGTTGCGCTTAGTTTTCTTAATTAAATGTGTTTTTGTTAACTGCGCAGTTGCCTTCTGCACACGTAAATTAAAATGCTCACGAGAAAGATCCAATAAAATTAATTTAAGCTCTTCGTCTGATTTATTACGTAGTTCTTTAACATTCATTACATTATTGTCCGCGCAGTAAATAGTGTTTTTAATGGTAGTTTTGCAGCAGCAAGAGAAAATGCTTCCCTTGCCAAATCCTCTGAAACACCTTGTATTTCATATAGCATTGTACCAGGTCTTATCTGAGCAACCCAATATTCTACACTTCCCTTTCCTTTACCCATACGAACTTCTAATGGCTTTTTGGTTATCGGCTTGTCAGGAAAAATTCTTATCCAGATTTTACCACCACGCTTAACATGCCTAGTGATAGCACGCCTAGCTGACTCAATTTGACGAGCCGTCAAGCGACCTCTGCTTATTGATTTCAAACCATACTCGCCAAAACTGACAGAGGAACCTTTTACGGCAGTTCCGTTATTTCTGCCCTTATGTTGCTTACGGAATTTAGTTCTTTTTGGTTGAAGCATTTTTTTATTCCCTTCAACTATTTCTTTGATTCAGAATTAACAGACGCCACATGAGCGTCAATATCAAACACTTCACCTTTAAATATCCACACTTTAATACCTATAATTCCGTAGGTTGTATTTGCTTCTGCAGTCGCATAATCAATATCTGCTCTCAGTGTATGGAGAGGAACGCGCCCCTCTCTATACCACTCACTCCTTGCGATCTCAGCTCCATTCAGTCGACCACCGACGTTTATTTTCACACCTTCCGCACCCAAGCGCATAGTATTAGTAACAGCACGCTTCATTGCACGACGATACATTATTCGCTTCTCAAGTTGCTGCGCTATACTTTCTGCAACTAACTGAGCATCAAGCTCAGGCTTTCTTATTTCTTCGATATTTAACTGAACAGGAATTCCCATAATTTTAGAAATTTCTTGTCTTAACCCATCAATGTCTTCACCTTTTTTCCCAATAACAATACCTGGACGTGCAGTGTGTATTGTAATATGGGCATTATTTGCTGGGCGGTTTATTTGAATTTTACTTACCGATGCATGGGATAGCTTCTTTTTTATAAAAGACCTTACCAGCAAATCTTGGTGTAAAAAAGACGCATAATCTTGTGAACTCGCATACCACCTAGAATTCCAATCTTTAACTATTCCTAAACGAATGCCTATTGGATGTACTTTTTGACCCATTTTCTAACCCCTACTCGACTTCTGATACTGTAATTGTAATATGGCAGGTTCTTTTAAGAATATGGTTCGCACGTCCTTTAGCTCTTGCCTTAAATCTCTTCATAGTCACGCCTTCATTAACAAAGACCGTGGACACTTTTAAGTCATCTATATCCAGACCATCGTTGTGCTCTGCATTTGCAACAGCAGATTCAAGAAGCTTTTTTATAATTGCAGATGCTTTTTTAGTACTAAAAGTCAATGTATTCAAAGCTTTGTCAACTGTCAAATTACGTATTTGATCACCGACAAGCCTTGCCTTTTGAGCAGAAAGTGGAGCATTATTTAATTTCGCAGAAACACTCACCATGATTACCTTCCAGATTTTTTATCAGCAACATGACCCTTGTAGGTTCTTGTTGGAGCAAACTCACCTAATTTATGACCAACCATATTTTCAGAAACAAGAACAGGTATATGCAATCTACCATTATGCACAGCTATGGTAAGACCTAACATGTCAGGAATAATCATAGATCTTCTTGACCATGTCTTGATAGGTTTTTTACTATTGCTAGTTAACGCATCTTCTATTTTTTTCAATAAATGATGATCAATAAAAGGACCTTTTTTAATTGAACGCGGCACAATAACTCCTTAACTATTTCTGCTTACGACGCCTAACAATCATATTGTCAGTTCGCTTATTTTTTCTTGTTTTATATCCTTTTGTAGGCACACCCCAAGGAGAAACAGGATGCCGCCCACCAGATGTCCTACCTTCACCACCACCATGTGGATGATCAACGGGATTCATAACAACACCACGGACGGTCGGCCTTACACCTCTCCATCTTTTTGCGCCTGCTTTACCTAGAGATATAAGGCTATGCTCAGAATTAGATACCTCCCCTATAACAGCACGGCATTCTGATAAAACTTTCCTCATTTCTCCAGACCGCAACCTTAAAGTTGCATGAGCACCATCTCTAGCCACTAACTGAACTGATGTTCCTGCACTTCTTGCTATTTGCGCTCCTTTTCCAGGCTTCAACTCAACACAATGTAAAATCGTACCCATAGGGATGTTTCTAAGGGGCATACAATTCCCTACCTTTACAGGAACAGCATCAGATGAAAAAACTTCTTGCCCAACACTAAGTCCTTTAGGAGCTATTATATATCTACGCTCGCCATCTTTAAATAGTATAAGTGCTATATTCGCTGTCCTATTTGGATCATACTCTAATCTTTCAACTATTCCGGGAATGTCCTTATCTCTTTTAAAATCGATAATGCGATAGCTTTGTTTATGCCCGCCACCAACATGCCTAGTTGTGATTCTACCGTTGTTATTTCTGCCACCGCTTTTACTGAGCTTACTCACTAAAGGAGAATAAGGCCTCCCCTTATATAACTCTTCAGTTTTAACACGAACAACAAATCGCGAACCTGGAGATGTTGGTTTAGACTTTACAATAGTCATTTTTACCGTTTCCTATTGGTTTTTAATTTATCACATTAAGCAAATGTGAACTCTATATCATATCCAGATTTTAGCTTAACATAAGCTTTCTTCCAATCTGATCTTTTACCGAAAGAGCGACCAACTTTCTTTTTCTTTCCAGAAACATTAAGAACTCTAACGGAATCAACTTCAACTTTAAACATTAATTCAACTGACGACTTGACTTCTTTCTTTGTAGCCGATTGCCGCACCTTAAATGCAAAGCATTTGTTTTTTTCTGCGCCTGTTGTGCTCTTTTCTGAAATTATTGGAGCCTCAATAACGCCCGCTAATTTATATAAATTTATGCTCATACTAAACGCTCTTCTAATTGCCTCAAAGCATCTTCGGTTATTATAACTTTATCCGCTCCAACTAATAACACCGGGTTTAAATTATTAACTTCAAGAACATTTAAACTAGTAATATTTCTAGATGCTAGCGCTAAATTATCATCTATTACATCAACGATCAAAACACTTCTAGCCGCCTCAAATTTTTTAATTTTCAAGCTCAATTCTTTAGTCTTTGCCGACTCAAGACTTAAACTATCAATCACTACCAATCTGTCTTGCCTTAGTAACTCAGAAAGTATAGAAACCAAACCAATACGAAACATCTTTCTGTTTAACTTTTGGTCATAGTTTCTTGGGCGAGCAGCAAAAGCAACACCACCTGTTCTCCATACTGGGCTACGAGTTGTGCCCGATCTTGCACGACCTGTTCCTTTTTGACGCCATGGCTTTGCACCACCACCACTTACATCCGACCTGGTTTTCTGTGCTTTTGTGCCTGCACGACTACCCGCCAAATACTTCGTTACTAACTGATGAACCAGTGTCTCATTAAATGGCTTTCCAAAAATCTCCTCCGAAGCAATAACACTACTAGCCACACTTAAATCTTTTATATTTAAAGCTGGTATTTGCAAACCCATAGCTTAACCTTTGTTTTTTTGTTTTATTGCTGGAGTAATAATCAAATCTCCACCTTTTGCACCAGGAACCGCTCCCTTAACTAGAATAAGATTTCTCTCCAAGTCAATTGCATGTATTGTCAAATTTTGAACTGTTCTTTTTACAGCCCCCAAATGCCCTGCCATTTTCTTTCCTTTGAAAACTCGCCCTGGAGTTTGGCACATACCGATTGAACCCAAAACCCTATGAGAAAGCGAGTTTCCATGCGTAGCATCTTGCATACTAAAATGATGCCTCTTGACACCACCAGCAAATCCTTTACCAATACTTTTTCCCGAAACGTCTACGCGCTGACCTATAGAGAATAAATCAAGCTCCAATGTTGTGCCTATTTCTTTAACGGCGTCATCTGGCGAATCCAGCCTAAACTCCCACAGACCTCGTCCTGCTGGTACGTTAGCAGAGATATAATGTCCAGCAATAGCCTTATTTAACGTGCCAGGCTTTTTTTCACCAACAGTTACCTGAATTGAACTATACCCATCTTTTTCCAGCGTTTTAACCTGAGTTATTCTATTTATTTCAACTTCAATAACAGTTACTGGAACCGAGGTTCCATCTTCAGTAAAGATCCTAGTCATACCTGACTTTCGACCTATAAGACCTATTGACATCTGCCAATCCCTCTATATTTAATTTAACTTTATTTGAACATCAACGCCAGCCGCAAGATCCAATTTCATCAACGCGTCAACAGTCTTTTCAGTTGGTTCTACTATATCTAACAATCGCTTGTAAGTTCTAAGCTCATACTGATCACGTGCATCTTTATTCACATGTGGCGAGATTAATATAGTAAAACGCTCTATTTTTGTTGGCAACGGTATTGGACCTTTTATTTGAGCACCTGTCCGTCTCGCTGTTTCAACTATCTCACCAGCAGATTGATCAATTAATTTATGATCGAATGATTTCAATCGAATTCTTATAGTTTGACTGGACATATTATCTACTCAATTATTGAAGCCACAACGCCAGCACCAACTGTACGCCCACCTTCGCGAATAGCAAAGCGCAGACCATCTTCCATCGCAATAGGCGATATAAGCTTTACTTTTACAGAAATATTATCACCAGGCATTACCATCTCT
>JAUYMX010000320.1 GCA_030699345.1 Methylococcaceae bacterium | reverse complement strand
GTTATGGGTGCGCTTCGTACAAGCATTTTGTCGGCCGGACCGGCCGTTATGTGTGTTCTTGGACGATTTACAGTGGGCCGATCCAGCCTTGTTTGAGTGGCTGCAACAGATGTTGTTAGATGTTAAACATCTACTGCTGATCGTTGCCTACCGCGATGATGAGATTATTGATTTGCCTAAAATGATGAGCAAGTTATGCGCAGACAGTAGCCAAGTCGAAACCGTAGAACTGGCCCCGTTACCCATATCCGCTTTAGTGGAGTTGATTAACGATTCAATAGTGCTGGAGGAGGGCTCGGCCATAGAGCTTTGCGGCGCGATAGTCGATAAAACGCATGGTAATCCATTCTTCTTTATTCAATATTTACGCGAGTTGCAGCAAGACGGCATTTTGAGATTCCATGCCGCGACTGGCAAATGGCGCTACGACAACGACAAGATTCGCGCCGTCGCTATCAGTGACAATGTCATTGATTTTATGCTGGCGCGGATAACGGCGTTAGCTCAGCCGGTGCGCGAATTATTGAAAATAGCTGCCTCCATTGGCACGAGCTTTGACGCCGAGCTGATTACAGCCGCCTTCGGTGAGCATTTTTCGGCGCATGAAAATTTGGCGATTGCCGAAAAAGTGGGCTTATTAATAAAGCGTTCCGGCAATGATGCAACAGAACGAACTGACTATATCTTTGCTCATGACCGCGTCCAGCAAGCTGCGCACTCCTTGTTGGCAGAACATGAGTTGCTTGCCAACCGGCTGCAAATTGGCCGTTATTGGGTAAACATAGCGCGGGCCAATCAAGATAATCAGACATTGATGCAAGCGGTTGAGCATCTAAATGCGGCGTTGGTTTTGATGGTCGACGCTGACGAAAGATGCCGTTTGGGGGCTGATAACTTTAAGCTGGGTTTATGGTCTAAGCATAGCGGTGCGTTTGAACAGGCGTTGCCTTATTTGCGGCTAGCCTCTGAGTTGTTGGAAGGCTCGCTGCATCAAGACGGTGGTCTGGCGGCCATATATCGCCATCGTGCCGAATGCGAACATCTTTGTGGCTATCATCAGCAAGCCAAGCAGTTTTTCGAGCAAGCGGTGACCCATGCTAAATCCGATCTGGAAAAAGCACGCATCTTTGAACTGATGATCCAGTTTTATGCGGATTTGGCGCAATTTGAACAGGCTTATCAAGTCAGTCGACAAGCGGCGGCGCTGTTCGGTATTGATCTGCCTGCGCGATTTAATCGCTTGGCTTTTGTTGCCGATTTTTTGCAATTGAAGTATCGCTTGCGACAATTTACTGTCGATGATTTGCTTGAACTACCCGCGGTGACCGATGCCAGGATGGACATTGCCATCCGGTTGTTGTCGGCCACTTTAAAAGTGGCCTATCAATTGCAACCGGAGTTGTGTGCGGCCATATCGGTTAAACAGGTTAGGCACTGCCTGCAATACGGCAATAACGCCGAAGCGGTGATTGGCTACATGGTGTTTGGGGTGATTTTTCTCGGCGGCGTGTTAGGTAATCATCAGGCGGGCTACGATTATGGGCGCTTGTCTTTAGGATTATTAGACAAGTTTGCCAATCAGCGGCAACGAGCGGAAGTTAACTTCGTCTACGGTTATTTTGCCAATTCCTGGACGCACCCGGCGGCAGATACCGAAAACTATTGGCGCGCGGGGCTTGAATCCGGGCTGGAAATTGGCGATTGGTTTCATAGCGGTTGTGCTTGCTGTGGACTGGCGCAAAGCCAGTTGATGCGCGGTGTACCGCTGGATAAACTTTGGCACGATACCGATACGATGCTGACAACGCTTAAACGCATCGATAGCCAGGAGCATTTGGGTGTGTTGCTGGGGGTTCGTCAGGCGCTGCAAACTTTGCGCGGCAATGTCGATGCCGATTTTGATGAGGCGGCGTTTGTTGCGTCATTGTCTGGTTATGGATCTCGGCATTTTGCGCACTATTATTTCGTCAACAAAATGCACTATTTATATTTGTGGGGCGAATATGACAGCGCACTAAAATTGAGTCGGCTTTCCGCAGGTTATTTGAAAGATTCTGCGGGTATGCTGCATGGCGTTGAACATCACTTTTATGACGCGTTGATTTTAGCCAAGCTTTATCCGGGCCTGTCCAGGCTCGGTCGTTATAAGGCTTTGCACAAAATCCGGCGCACCAACAAAAAACTACGCCAGTGGGCGCGGCGTTGTCCGCAAAATTTTCAGAGTCGTTACCATTTGCTGACCGGAGAGACTCAGCGATTACGTCATCACCCGGAGCTGGCGTTACGTGCTTATCAGCATGCCGCTAGCGATGCAGAAGCTAACGGGCAATTACATTTGGAGGCCTTGGCAAATGAACTGGCTGCGCGGCTGCATGCCGATTTAGGTCAAGAACGCTTGGCTAGATTTCATTTTGAAGAAGCTGCTTATTGTTATCGGCGCTGGGGAGCAACCGGTTATTTACAGCGGTTTAAGATAGAGTCAGACCGAGTAAAGGTGATACGTTTGAGTAATCATGCGGTGTCAACACGGCAAAGCACAACGTTAGCGTTAGATACTGTCACGCTCATTAAAGCGGCTGAAACTATCGCTGCAGAACGACGCTTGCCGCAATTGTTGCAAACCTTGATGAATATTGTGATCGAGAATGCCGGTGCTCAGCGCGGCGTTTTGTTGTTGCAGGAAGTCGATAGTTTGTTGATTCAGGCAGAAGTCCAGATTGATGTGCCAGAGGTGGCGGTGATGCAGCGTTTGCTTCTATCTGCGGCTAGCGACCTGCCACAAAGCGTTATTAATTATGTGTCTCGCAGTAAAGAATCTGTCGTACTGGAAAATGCCGGGCATAGCGCCATTTACGGCCGGGATAAAGATATTATCAAGCGCCAGGTGCGTTCAGTGCTTTGTGCGCCTTTGCTGTTGGGCGGCAAACTGCAGGGGGTTCTTTATTTGGAAAATAATGCCGCGGATGCAGTGTTTACCAGCGAACGGGTATTTTTGTTGCAACATTTAAGCGGCCAAATCGCTATTTCTATTGATAACGCGCTTGGTTATCAGCTCTTGGAAGACAAAGTTGCTGAGCGAACCAAGCATATCGAAACTCAAAAAGTGGTTTTAGAAGATAAAAATTCCGAACTGGAAAGCCATAACACCACTATCCAAGCTCTGAATGAACGCTTGCAGAATGAAAACTGGGAGCGCCGGGTAGCCGAGCGAGAATTACAAAAAGTGAATGCGCAATTGCAGCGCCTGGTGTTAATCGATGGCCTGACTAAAATCAGTAACCGTCGCCATTTTGATGAATACCTGGAAACTGAATGTGGACGCTTATCACGCGGTGGAACGGCGCTGTCGATGATTTTGTGCGATATAGATTACTTTAAAAAATATAACGATCATTACGGACACCAGGCCGGTGACGAGTGCTTGATTAAGGTGGCGCAAGCGATTGCAAGCGCATTGCGACGGCCAACCGATTTGGCTGCTCGCTATGGCGGCGAGGAATTTGCTGTGATCATGCCGAATACCGATGAAGAGGGTGTGCAACAAGTCGCTGAATTAATCAGGCAAGCGGTGCTTGATTTGCAAATATCTCACCAAAATTCGCAGATCGCTGAATTTATTACTCTGAGTATTGGCATTGCCATTGCCAGGCCAAATCAGCCATGCTCGCCAGCGTTATTAATCAAAACTGCCGACGATGCGCTATATCACGTTAAAGAAAACGGCCGTAATGGCATTCTCCAAAAACTGGTCGGCTGACCAATCATTTCCCTGAACATTGCTAAGCTTACGGCCGGCGATGTTTGATCGTATCAACACCGCCTGCCGCGATTTCTTCAGAAAGAATCTATCCCTGGCTGAACTGAAGCCAAAATAACAGGAGATTATTGATGCCGTTTATAAACAAGCCATTAAGCATATTTACCACCAGCTTATTGCTACTGAGTAGTGGAGCTGCACAGGCCCTGCAATCGGCTGCAAGCATCGATCCGTATGCCATCAATGACGGGAAAATTCCGCCTAAAACCGAATATAACGGACCGCTTTGGCGCTTCAAACATGATTATTCGCAAACCACGGCTCAGTCGGAACGGCCATGGACCAAAGTATTGAACGGCAAGCCGCTTAATAAGGACAACGCTCAAGCCTATATCGAAGCCTTGAAGCAAGTAGTCGCGAAAGATATGCGCATCATGGTCACCAAGCCAAAAGAATGGAATGCTACTGATCACAATTGGTACAGCATGTTATGGGCAGGCGAAGCGATAGAAAAATCCGGTTGGGAAGGGCGCGAGGCAATTTACGGCACGTATACCGGACAAATTCTACCGGCAGCGACCTATGCCGAATCCGGGTTAAAAGTCGATATTCGCAATCATGCCACTATCTATTACAACGACGTTGCCGCTAATACCTTGCAACGCGTCTGGCAAAAATGTCATCAAGGCCAGAAAGACTGTACGCCGACATTAACCAACAATGCCGCTCAAT
>JAUYMX010000316.1 GCA_030699345.1 Methylococcaceae bacterium | reverse complement strand
TAATCATGGATCCGGCTTCTATCTCTTCGATAGTTTGCGTTTTGTTAGAGCCGACCATCGCAAAACCGATTACAAAAACGCCAACAACGGCAATAATTAATTTGGTTGTATTAGACATTTGAAACCTCTTGTTAGTGTTATGTTCAACCGATCACTGATAATAATTTACCAATAATTGGATATTTTCAGGTCCAGTTGCAGACCCTTATTTTTGCGGCAATTGGGATTCTATGCGAATTAAACACCCTCAACAATTAAATCAGCTGAAGTTGCCGGAATCCTCAGTTGCTTTCAAAATTCAATGCCTTGTTCGGCTTTAATGCCTTTTTCAAAGGCGTGTTTGATTTTGGTCATTTCCGTCACGGTATCCGCTACGGCAATAACCTCGGGCGCTGCATTGCGTCCGGTTAATATTAAATGCATCCAGGACGGTTTTTCATTGGTTATAAATTCGGCAATTTCTTCGCCGCTTATCCAGTTATAACCGCAGCAGTAGTTAATCTCATCAAGCAATACCACGTCGAATTCTTCGGAAAGAATTTTTTGTTTACTTAACTCCCAAATCTCTCGACTGGTTTTAATGTCCTGCTCAGGATTTTTGGTATCCCAAGTAAAACCATCACCCAAGGCATGCCATTCAATATTGTCAAAATGGGTAGCGGCGCGTTGCTCACCGGTTTGCCATTGGCCTTTAATGAATTGAATGACACAGACTTTCATACCCCAACCTGCAGCGCGAAACACCATACCTAGGGCGCTGGATGATTTACCCTTACCTGCGCCGGTGTTAACGACGACCAGGCCATGCCGCCTTTCTCTTGATTTCATAATGCTTTATTAAATGACTTTGCCATGTTGTGCCGGGACATCACGTTGTTCCGCGCCGGTGTAAAGTTGACGAGGACGACCAATCTTCTGGTTAGGATCGGCAATCATTTCATCCCAGTGAGCCACCCAGCCTATCGATCGGCCCATGGCAAAAATGGCAGTAAACATGTTGCTGGGAATGCCTAAGGCATGCAGCACGATGCCGGAGTAAAAATCGACATTGGGATACAGTTTTTTCTCAATGAAGTATTCATCTTCTAGCGCGATTCGCTCAAGTTCTAAGGCCAATTCAAAGATTTTGTCATCGTGCAGACCCAGTTCGGTTAACACTTCATGGCAGGTAGCACGCATGAGTTTGGCGCGAGGGTCGTAGTTTTTATAAACCCGGTGCCCAAAACCCATCAGTCTGAATGGATCATTTTTATCTTTGGCTTTTTTGATGTACTCGCCAATACGGGAAACATCGCCAATTTCTTCCAACATGTGCAATACCGCTTCATTGGCACCGCCATGTGCAGCGCCCCACAAACAAGCAATACCGGAGGTAATGCAGGCATAGGGATTTGCGCCGCTAGACCCGGCCAGGCGCACGGTTGACGTTGAGGCGTTTTGCTCATGATCCGCATGCAGAATCAGAATTCTGTCCAGCGCTTTGACCAGCACAGGATTAGGCACGAAATCGTCGCACGGTGTACCCAACATCATGCGCATGAAATTTTCGACATAGCTGAGTTTATTTTGCGGGTACATAAACGGCAGGCCGGTGCTGTATTTATGGCACATCGCCACAATAGTCGGCACTTTGGCAATCAGCCGGATAGCGCTGATGTCACGGTCTTCTTTAGATTTAATATCCAGCGCGTCATGGTAAAACGCGGACAACGCACCCACCACGGCCACCATAATGGCCATTGGATGAGCATCGCGACGGAAGCCTTTAAAAAAGTTGGTCAGCTGATCATGCACCATGGTGTGCATGGTAATGGTGCCTTCAAACTGTTGCATTTCTTGGTTGGTAGGCAGCTCGCCATTTAGCAGCAGATAGCAGACTTCCAGGAAAGTGCATTTTTCAGCTAATTGCTCAATCGGATAGCCGCGATACAACAATATACCGGCTTCACCATCAATATAGGTGATAGCGGAGCTACAGCTGGCGGTAGAGTTAAAGCCCGGGTCATAGGTAAACATGCCGGTTTTTTTGTACAAATCTTGAACGTCAATAACATCAGG
>JAUYMX010000310.1 GCA_030699345.1 Methylococcaceae bacterium | reverse complement strand
GCTGGATTGATGTCCACGGTTACTTGACGGCCTTTGGAACCAAATGGACTGGTCAGTGCAACGCCACGTTTGGATTGCAAAGAGCTCCGGACAATATTATTTGTTAAATCATTGACTTCGGTTTCCGGCACGGTGCTGCTGGATATACCCAATTGCACCAAAGGCAAATCGGAAGCCGAATACTGAATGACTTGCGGTGGCGCGGTGCTGGGCGGCAATGAGCGATACACCGAATTGCTGCCCGACATCACTTGCGCAAGTGCGGTGCGAATATCGGTGCCTTGATGAAAAAAAACCTTAATAACCGCCGCACCCGCATACGACACAGACTCACTATGCTCAATGCCGTCAATCAACGACATAGAGCGTTCGACCGAGCCGGTAAGACGATCCGCGACTTCCTTGGCATTCATGCCTTTATAATCCCAGAGCATCGCCACCACCGGAATGTCGATATTTGGAAAAATATCGGTCGGCATATTCCGTAATACATAGGGCGTAGACAAGAGAATAAGTAGCGCCGCCACGAGAAAAGTATACGGGCGTCGTAGGGCAATATTAACTATCCACATGGGTTCTCAAGAAATTCGGTAGGTAACGAGCCAGTTAAAAGCCGGTCGTTTTTTAAGCGAAGGGATTACGGTCTTAAACGATAGCAATTATTAAGCCAATCATTAAAATCATGTCGTTTTTATCACCGAAGCCACGTACTTAGGAACTTCATTACTAATTAATAAATAAAACATATCTTAAAAAAGCACCCTACCCTGTTGATATATCAACAGCCAAGAAGCAGCATTGTTGTCTGATCAACAGGTGCATTAGTTAAAAACCAAGCTCACTGATAACCTAGCACTGCAGGTAACATTTTGAGAAAATGCGGAAAGTTCCTTAAATCGAACAACAAACCTGGACATCCCTTGAATACACACAGTGCTGCAGTCAGAATCAAATGCTTCATAGCAATTGTTTTCTTAATGCTGCTTGATATAGGCCCGATCCCTATTACAGCTGGCCTTGGTCTTTATATAGTAATTTTTAGGCCACGCTGGTTTGCCGACTTGGTCGATGCTTTGTACGGAAGATAATAAAAATGCGTAAAAAAAATAACCTGGTTTTCGCTCATCGCGGCGGCAACAAAGAGGCTGTTGAGCAAGGGCTGGCGGTTGCCGAAAACACCCGCGCCGCGTTTAATCATGCGCTGCTTTCAGCCATTGATGGTGTTGAAACTGACGTGCAACTTAGTCGTGATGAAGTGCCGATACTTTGGCACGACTGGTTTTTAGATAAGCTGGGGCATCCCGGCAAACGCATTGATGATTTCACTTTCGAACAGCTTAAAGACATGGATTTTGCAGGTTATGACGATACTGGCGCCGCGCCTGAAACGGTATTAAGCCTTGAAGAATTTATCGCCAGTTTTCAAGGGCTTTGCCAATTAAACATTGAAGTCAAAAGTCATGACGGCGAATCGGTAACCCGCCAACAGCGCAAGGTTGCGCAGACCTTGGCAATCATCGAATCCTTCGGTAATCAAGGCGTCTTCATCTCCTCATACAGCTTGCCTTGTTTAGAGTTTGCCCATCAACAAGCCGCCGATTTTCCGCTGTTTTATCTTTTATCAGACCGCTACAGCCGAACAGACATTGAGCAACTGCTTAAAACACAGGCTTTTTTGAGAGGATTTTGCTTACCTATCAGTAATCTTGATAACGAAATCGTTAATCTTTTACATGACAACGGCAAAGTGCTTGCGGCTTATACCTGCAACAGCAAGACAGAAATCACCAAAGCCCTCACTCTTAAAGCAGACATTGTTATTAGTGATTATCCGCAACTCGCGTTAAGTTTGCGCTACCCCCCACATAACTCTAACAACCCATCATCTCTCGATTAAGGATTTCCGTGGCTACCGAACGTTACACCCGTTTTAAAGATATTTCCGTCAGTGAACGCGTATTAAATACTGTGTTCTTATTAACTATTGGGCTGGGTTATTTAATGGCGCTGGCCAATCTTTATTACACACACCAAGGACACGATGGCGAAGCCGGTTTATCGATAGAAGATGTGATGATTAATTATCACGGCTCCAATGGCAGTACACGCTTAGGGTCTGCCATCAACGGCATCATGGAACCTAATTTAAAATACAAAAGCGACAAGGAAGTTATTTTGAAGTGGATACAAGAAGGCGCTGAGGAGCTGGGCTACGATGAAAAAATCGCCCCCATTCTTAATAGGGATTGCATTTTATGCCACTCGCCGAGTATTAATCCTAACTTACCTGATTTAACCAACTACGCGGGCGTTTCTGAAGTCACTCATACGGGCGGTGCCTCTTACCCGCGTCTGATTAGGGTGTCGCATATCCACTTGTTTGGCATCGCTTTTATTCTGTACTTCATCGGCAGGATATTTTTGCTTTGTGACATCAATGTCTACGTCAAACGGGTGGCGGTAGTGATTCCTTTTATCGCCATGTTGATCGACATTTCTTCATGGTTTGTGACTAAGGTTAATCCGGCCTTTGCTTATGTTGTCGTCGGCAGCGGCGCGTTGATGGGCTTATCGATGGGCTTGCAAATTCTGTTGAGCATTTACCAAATGTGGTTTTATACAAATAACGATGAGTGATTGCCTAACTCAAACTTATGGCCTGCGCACCGCAATAAAACGTTTTTCCCAATAGCTGTTTTTAAGACTCGATACCGACACCCGGCCGGTTCGCTGGCTGGGTGCATGGACAAATTTATCGTCTTTGACATAAATCCCCACATGCGAAAACGGCTTGCCGGTCGTGTTAAAGAACAGTAAATCGCCGGGATGCGCTTGATTTTTAGGCACTGGCGTCAAGGCGTCTGCCATTTCTGCGACTGTACGCGGCAAATGCACACCTTGATGTTCGTAAACATGCCTGACAAAGCCGCTGCAATCAAAGCCTTCTTGAGGATTATCCTTACCGAATCGATACGGCGCACCTTGCAATCGCAAGGCATAATCGACCGTAGGTGAAGTCGAATGATAGCTATCAACGGTACTGGTTTTAGGTTCCGGCGTACTGGCGCAACCGGAAAACAAAACCACTAAAAGAGGCAGTAACAATCTGCTTAACTGATAATCTGTATATTTTCTGAAAAGCATGATTTCCTATTTAATCGCCAATTAACTGAATGCAAGTATTTGTTTTTGCGCCGGTGCATCAAAACACAGGTTGAACTTTTGACACCACCTGCCTGGTTTTTCCCGATGTTTCCGGAGGAATATTATCAACAAGCTGGATGTGAGTTTTACATGCCTCGCCAAAACGCGCTTTAAATTTATCTTCAATAACGGATAACGATGCGGTATCCCAAAACGCGTTAGTGACTATCAGCACTTCAAATTGATTTATCGCCTGCTGAATAATCTTAAACTGCTCTACGCCGGGTGTTTCCCGAAGAATATAAATCCCCGCCAAAGCATGAATAATCGAGCCATTTTGATGCACCAGGAAATCGGTGCTGCGCCCGACCACTTCTTCAATAACATGCAGACCTCGACCGTCTTTGTCAGCTTCATTCGATAACCTGACCATGTCGCCGGTGCGGTAACGAATAAACGGCTGCGCTTCCGAGCAAAGACCGGTCATTACTGCCTCGCCCATCTCACCCGGCTGTACCGGATTGCCGTCGCCATCCAACACTTCCAAAATATTGCTTTCGCTCAACAACAGCATTTGTTGATGGCTGTTGGCATGGGAAATTAGGCCAGCATCTCGACTACCAAATTCATTGGCGACCGGCACATTAAACACTTCGGAAATCAGTTCACGCTGTTCAGGATAAAGCGGTTCACCAGTCGTACAAACCACTTTCAGACTGGGCAAATTAAGCTTTTTACCGTTTTGCTTTGCGTAACGCGCCAATAACGCAACGCTGCTGGCATAGCCGTAAATGCACCGCGGCTTGAACTTTTCAATCGCTGTTAAATAGCTACTCATTCTCTCCGGCGACATCGCAAAGGCGTTCAATACCAGCTGATTAAGCAAGCGGTCACGAATGGTTTTAATTTTATCGGTTTTATTCAGCTCTACAGGCGCGCCCCACAAATACACCTCCGGTTCACCGACATCAACGCCCCACCAGCGCCTAGCGCGAATACGTCCGGCGGCATCGGCTGCCTGACGGGCTCTACCGAAATAAAAGATCAGTGGCTGGCCGCTGGAACCGCCGGTGGTGTAACGAAAAGCACCACCCGGAACGCCGAGCCAGGCCATCTCCTGCCCATGTTGTTGGGCGTCAGCCCGAACCATTGTGGGAAGTTTCCTGAACTCTTCAAAACTTAACTGGTCGACATTAATACCGGCATCACTGATACGTCGACTATGCCAGGGGCAATGTGTCACGGCTGTTTTCAGTAAGGTTTGCAGTTTTTGCAATTGCAATGCTTCGATGTCGCTTCTTGACGTCCACTGACTTTTTTCCAGTTCAGCCAGGTAAGGAAAGGTCGGGCGATGCAATAATTTTTCTTGCAACGGGTAAATGATTTCTCTGGAGATAAAAGGATTCATAGTTGCTGTAATTAGGGCAAAAGACTGTCGTAAAGGGCTTGTATTTTATTCGTGTGCGTTTCGATCGAAAACGTCGCTAACGCATGATCGCGGGCATTTTGTCCCAACCGTGTCCGTAGTTCGGGCTCTCGATAAAACCGTTCAATTTGATTCGCCAAGGCAACTGCATCTTTAGGGGTGAACAACAAACCGGTTTGATTATGAGACATCATTTCTGCAGCGCCGCCATGATCAGGGCCAATCAACGGCCGCCCCATTGCCATGCTTTCAATGACGACAGTGCCCAGCGGTTCCGGGCTGATGGATGCCGATACCACAATGTCCAAGCCGTTGTATACGGTTTCCATTTTGGCAACATGACCGGTAAAACTAACAATGTCTTGCAGCTGTTCGTCGATAATTTGCTGACGAAGTTTGGCCTCATAAGCAACGCAATCATCAGGCGTGCCACCGACGATGATCATTTTCAGCCCGGGGATTTTGTTACTCAATAATTTTGCCGCGTCGAGAAACAACTCTTGCCCTTTCCAGGGTATCAATAATCCCACCAGACCGACTGCAAAGGCATCAGGCGCTATGTCGTGTTGCTTTCTAAATTCAGCACCATCAGCGTTTAAATCCAGCTTTTCTAAGGCAATGCCATCGTAAATCACGCTGATTTTATCTACCGGCACCTGAGCGTTAGCTTGCATACTCTTGGCAACCCAATGCGACACGGAAATAAAATGATCGGGCAAACTGAATGCCCAGCGCATTAACCGGGAGCCGTTTTGATCGCCACGCACATGACACACGGTAGGTATTCGCAGCAGCTTCCCCACTAATAACGCCGCGCGATTACACAGCGGCTCGTTATTGGCATGAATCAAATCAACCTTACAACGCCACGCTGTCCAGAGCAGGCGCAAAAAAAACGGCAGAAAATTAAATGCATCATCCGCTCTGGCCAGGACTTGATTAAGCAAGGTATTTAAACCAGGAATTCGGCTAAGCCAACTCGCTTGACTAAGCCTGCGCCGCAACGCGATCACATCAATGTGTCTATCCGCGATGTAGTGCCTCTCGGCTTCCTGTGCAATTTCACGGTAATGCGTACCTGTGCGGCCGGTGACTACTAGCGGATTAAAACGGCTACGATCTAAATGCCTGACAAGATGCCTTAAGCAAATAATCGCTCCTCCATAGCCGATGCCATTTTCAACATATAGGATGTTCTTTATCGTTTTTTTACTCACTCAAAGCACCCGTTGAGTTGAAGGTTGATAATGCGGATTTATTAACTGATGTTAGGCAGTTTTGATTTAAACAATTCTTGTGTCGCAAGCGACGTTTTTTTCTAATCGGGTTTCCGCACCCGAAGGCGTGATACTTTCTTTTGCGCGGCCAAAAGAAAGTATCCAAAGAAAAAGCCGCCCGGACACCGCTTATTTCCTGCGCGCTGCCGTTGTCCTCGGGGGTTGCCAAATGGGGCTCCTGCCCCATTGTCAACGCACGGCATCCTTGCCGTGCCCCTTCGGGCTATTCCCGAGGACAACGTCAGTGCTCGGCGCGGTATACGGGATTTTTGGTGACGCTATGCGTAACATCAATTATTAAGATGATGAATTTTTGATCGCTTTGATCCCGGAAATAACAGACGCTGGCAACCAAGAGGCGATTAAATAGAGCAATGCCCGTCCGCTAATCTTTGCTTTTACACTTTCCCGGAATGCTGCCCTTGCTTTTTGATAGTTTGCTTGACTGAAATGCCAATAGCCAAGATCAGCTAGGCTATCAGCAATCAACCTATCGGGATTGCAATGTTGATTAGCCAATTCATTTGGGATGGTGTTTTTAAGTGATCGCATCACTTTCACTAAATCTTCCAACATTCCCAGAATATTCTGCGTCGCATTATTGCCATGTAGACGACGTAAAATGAGTATTTCAGGTAGGCAATTGATTGGATACTTAGCCGCGATCTTAACCCACAACTCCAAGTCCTCACCAAAACGAATGCTTTCATTAAAAAGTCCGGCATCTAACAATGCTTCGCGCCATACCAACACCGTACTTGGCGGGATGAAATTTTTACGCAATAAAGCAGCAGCTGCATTAGGCAGTGGCGCACCGGCTAATTGCTGGAACTCATCCAACAATTTATGTTTGGCTAAAGCCGAATCCGTCAAAAGCACGCCTTGCTTATCTATTTCCCTCATATCCGCCGTAAGCAAACGCAGCTCCGGGTAACGTTCAAGATTAGCCAACTGCCGGGCTATTTTATCCGGAACCCATTGATCGTCGGCATCAAGAAAAGCAATCCAGTCGCCTTTGGCGAGTTTGATGCCCTGGTTTCTGGCCGCCGAAGGCCCTTGATTAACCTGTTTAAAATAAACAATATCAGCGTAGAGACCGCGAATGACGGCTTCTGTGTTATCAGTCGAGCCATCGTCAATCACAATAATTTCATCAACCGGATGGGTCTGACTTAGGATGCTGTTGATTGCCTCCGCAATGTACTCACCGCTGTTATAAGCAGGAATAACTGCGCTAATTTTCAGCTTGCTCACATATCCACCTTTTTTAATTAATTCCCGGTGAATAATAGCGCAGAAATGGGCAGTTCAGGAATGATGCGATATATCCGGCAAGGCTGGTCAAATTTTTGGGGATTTTCAGGGCCGATACCTATCCAAACCTTGTTGAAAAAACCTAGGCGTCAATAAGCGCATACACTTTTGCTTCCCAAGGGAAGATCGGCTCACGTGCCAGCCAATCTGATGGAACATCGCGTTCTTGGGTTATTTCCCGCCACTTCTTGCCCTGGGGTGTCGCAGGCCAATTAGGGACGCGATATTCCGCCTTTCCGTCGAGTGCATTGGTCGTGACAAAGTCAGAAAAATTAGCGACAACCACCACCTGCCGATCACTCCCCGGCTGACCGCGTCGCCAACAGAGCACCCGTTTAGCATTATTGAAATCGATATGAATGAACTCAGTGTCATTCACCGCCAGCGCGTCGTACTGGGTACGGAATTTTACCAGGCGGGCGACATAGTCAAAGATCCGCCGACGAAAAGGCTCATTGAGCCGCTCATAGTTCACGGCATCTCGCTGTTTTGAGAGGTGGCTGACGCTCAGGTCGTGCTGATCGGCAAACTCACCCCCCGCCAAAATCATAGGGATGCCGACGGCGGTCATTAAACAAACAAACGCCAGCTTGATGCGCTCCTCGGTAAAAACGATGCCGTTATTTTGCAGGAAATTGAACAGCCGCTCGTTGCGAAATCCCTCCACATCATGAGTGCCGACATAATTCACTACCTCTGCGCCATCTTTAAAACCAAGATTCCGGCAATCGATCAGCTTACGTATTGTCCACTCAAAACTGGGTTCTTTCTCACTGTTTTGCCCCAGCAGCGCCGAGCGCCAAAAGCCATCACTACATCGATGATGAAGCGAATACCGCGGTCGTGACAGAGATTCACCAGATTGACGAGGTCGGTATTGGGCGTGGGGGAGGAATTCCCTTTTGGAAAACCTAAATCATGATCAGGGGCAAAATAGTTGCTGGTCGCATAACCCCACTCGCGATCCACAAAACCATCCGCGAGCGGCAATAATTCAAGGGCATTGATGCCGAGTGCCAAGAGATGACTCTGGCCCTGCTGCAAGGCAGGAATACCGGCAAAGTTTGCCGCGTCGGTAGTTTCATCGACAAGTGCCATAACGTCACGAAAACTGCCGACACCGATTTCAGGATCATGGTGAATATTCGTTCTGGCCCATGACGTGGGCAGTTCGTAAATAACTATCCGGTTATTCGCCGCCGCCTTAGCCTGTGCAATTGCCAGCGCCGGTTCAACCGTCTCGCCTCCGGGATCGCAGGGTACAAGTTGACCGTTTTGATATTTGATTACCGCGGCCGGATCTTGATCATCCGAAATGGGCAACGTCGGGCGTAATGGCGCCAGCAACCGCCAATCCACGGTAAAGGCGGTGGGATCAGTAAAGGCAATCCGGCTTCCGTCACGCTTCGGGCTGCTGTCAGATACTTCAAACCAGTAGTGATAAACCTGCACATCGGTAATAACGCTATCGCAGCAGGAAAACCTATGGCCGAAACCATTCTTACTAACCAAGACAATGGCAGATCGATTGAAGCCCCAGTCAGCACCAGCATAATCGTGCGGCTCGAGGAATCGCCAACGACGGGTTACGGTTGGATTAATAAAACCGACGATGATGTGCTGCATTTAAACAGCACCGAATTTTCATCTGCGTCGCCGGATATTGTCGGCGGAGCGGGAGTACGGACGTTTGGGTTTATGGTCAATAAACTTGGCAAGTCCACTTTATTGTTGAAGCGGGGGCGGGAATGGGAGGGCGAGTCCTCAGCTACTGACGTATTTTCCGTCACGATTCGGGCAATAAAAAATTAGCTCGCACCGTGCCGCTGCTCAGTTTTTTCGTCACTTAACTTTCATAAGGAGGACCATTATTTATTTGTAACTATTCAGTCATTAATCTGAGTGAGGCTATGCGTTTATTGTGTAGGGTGGATAAGCAACGCGCATCCACCGCATTTGCCGGATGCGCTAGCGCTTATCCAGCCTACGCATGACGGCTCGATCAAAAGACTGAATAGTTACAAAAATCGTTAGCTTAAATTTGCCCCCCCGGCATGATGGGTTTCGCTAACGCTCTACCCATCCTACATCCGATATAAATTGACTGATAAAAGTCTATTTACGCATATGCGTTACCGGGACAACATAATTGCTCGTGTCATTCATTAATTCTATTCAATAACCGTCAGCCCACCCATGTAAGGCAGCAACACCTCCGGCACATGGATGCGACCCTCGGCATCTTGGTAATTTTCCATCACCGCGATTAAGGTTCTGCCTGCCGCCAGACCTGAACCATTAAGCGTGTGTACCAACTCGGGTTTGCCGGTTTCCGGATTGCGCCAGCGAGCTTGCAAACGGCGGGCCTGGAAGTCTTTGAAGTTACTGCATGAAGATATTTCCCGGTAAGTGCCCTGCCCTGGTAACCAGACTTCCAAGTCGTAAGTTTTTGTTGATGAAAATCCGGTATCGCCTGCGCATAACAACATTTTGCGATACGGCAATTTTAATTTTTTCAGGATAGTTTCTGCCTGCCCGGTCAATTCTTCATGCGCTTGCGCTGAGTCTTCGGCTTTGACGATTTGTACCAGCTCCACTTTTTCAAATTGATGCTGGCGGATCATACCGCGCACGTCACGGCCATAAGCGCCAGCTTCACTTCTAAAACAAGGGCTGTGGCAAACCAGTTTGAGCGGCAGTTGTTTGGCATCAAGAATCACATCCCTGACGATGTTGGTGACCGGCACTTCGGCTGTCGGAATCAAATACAAGCCGGGATCATCGCTGGCTTTGAACAAGTCAGCCTCGAATTTCGGCAACTGGCCGGTACCGCGCAGGCTATCGGCATTCACCAAATACGGTACATAGGCTTCGCTGTAACCATGTTCGGCAGTGTGGGTGTCGAGCATGAATTGAATCAGCGCCCGTTGCAGCCGCGCCAACGGTCCGGTTAACACTACAAAACGCGCGCTGGCAATTTTTGCGCCCAGCTCAAAATCCAAACCTCTTTTTAAGCCCAGGTCGACATGATCTTTGACTTCAAAATCAAACACCGGTATTTCGCCCCAGCGGCTGATTTCAAGATTATCGTCTTCACTTTTACCGTTTGGGACGCTTTCATCCAGGATATTAGGAATGCCTTCCATTAAAGTTGTCATTTCATCCTGAATACCGGCCAATTCAGCTTCGGCCGCTTTAAGCTCATCGCCCAAATGCTGCACCTGATCCAGCAAGGCCTGCACGTCTTCACCTTTGGCTTTGGCTTGGCCGATCGCTTTGGAACGGCTGTTCCGCTCGTTTTGTAGCTCTTGGGTTTTAACCTGGACGTCTTTTCTTCTATTTTCCAGTTCGGAATAGCTTTCCGGATTAAAAGCAAATGAACGCTTTTGCAATTGGCTGGTGACAAAATCGAGTTCAGTTCTAAATAAACGAGGATCTAACATGACAGCGGGTTACCTTTGTTTGTGGCCCAAAGCGGGAAAATGTATTAAAGAAGGGAAAAAGCTAAGTCTGTTTACCAAGCAGCAGACCTAACCAAATAACAAAAATGCTGGCTAATCCATTACCAATAAAAATACTTAACATCTGCTTAACATTTGTTTCGACTGAAACGCCATGCTCCAGCAAATACAAAATCAAGTACAACCCGGAGAGGGTTAAATAAGCGCCAATCATGATCACTAAAATGATCACGCGATATTCCATCGACAACTCTATCTTTTGCAGCAAGACCGCACTAACCAATCCAATCAACAAAGCGCCGATTAAATTGATAACCATCAGCGCATAAGGAATGCTGCCGCCGCCCCAGGTGATCAAGCCACCTCCATAATAAAACAAAGCTCGACCGCATAATAATCCCAGCCAAACGGCCAGCAAACAAACGCTGACGCTGACCAGAATATTCATCCCGGCCCGGGTTAAATTACCTTGTTCGATTAAATAAAAGGTTTCCAGCGAAAAGGTCGAGAAGGTGGTAAACGCGCCGATAAATCCAACTAAAATAGCCGCTCGGTAATCCAGGGTGAGCGCGACACGTTGCAATATAAGTGATTCGGTTAACAAGCCAATCAAAAATGAGCCGAGAACGTTAACGACTAAGGTGCCGAAAGGAAAGCCACGGCCCAGCCATTGATAAATCCCTGATGACAGTAAAAACCGAACTACAGCACCGCAGGCCCCGCCCAGTGCAACTGCAATAATCTGATTCATGGTTTAGAACTTAATGAAGTGTTCCCGGTAGTATCGTAGTTCTTCGATAGATTCCAAAATATCGTCCAGCGCCTGGTGGGTGGATTCTTTATTAAAACCGTCTTTACCTTCCGGCGCCCATCTGGCGGCCAGTTCCTTTAAGGTAGAAACATCAATATTTCGGTAATGGAAATAAGCTTCAAGCTTTGGCATATAGCGATAAAGAAACCGGCGATCCTGGCCAATGCTGTTGCCACAGATTGGTGAGGTGTTTTCAGGCACCCATTGTTTAAGGAATTCAATAGTTAAGCGTTCAGCTTCTGCGGCACTAATAGTGGAAGCCTTGACCCGGTCTATTAAACCGGATTGGCCATGATGCTGTTGATTCCAATCATCCATCGCTGCTAATGCTGCATCTGACTGATGCACAGCCATTACCGGACCTTGCGCCAACACATTCAGATTTTTGTCGGTAATAACCGTGGCTATTTCGATAATCAGGTCGTCATCTGGGTCTAAGCCGGTCATTTCCAGATCTATCCAGATGAGATTTTGAGAGTCCAAGGCCATGTGGGATTTTTCCGTTATGTCAAAAAAGTTGCGCTTAGTGTAGCATTCGGCAAACTGTAAGACTAATCATAACCCTAACGTTTTTAAGCTATGAACACCTTTACAATCGTATTTATTATTGCCCTGATTATTTCCCATTCTATTCAATTTTGGCTGTCGAAAAGACAAACTGACCATGTTGCCAAACACCGTGATGCTGTGCCAGATGCCTTCAAAGACCGTGTTTCATTAAGCGCTCACCAAAAAGCTGCCGACTACACATTGGCAAAAGGCAAACTTGGCAAGATTGATGATGTTATTGGCATTGTCTTATTACTTTTAGTCACCTTAGGCGGCGGCATACAGTTGTCTTTTAACCTCTGGTCTGGTTGGGTCGAATCGCCCTTGCTGGCAGGTGTCGGCGCCATTGCCAGCATTTTCTTGGTGCTGACGTTGCTTGAACTACCTACCAGCCTTTACCAAACCTTT
>JAUYMX010000308.1 GCA_030699345.1 Methylococcaceae bacterium | reverse complement strand
AAATATATTGACTTTATCGATTTTTATGCCGATCTTAGCGAGCAGGAAATCATCGAATTCCAAACACATTACCTAAACAAAGAAGGTGAAATCATGGGGCTGGCACAAATACTAAAACAAGAAGGTCGTCAAGAGGGTCGCCAAGAAGGCCGTCAAGAAGAAAGCATTGCTTTTGTATCGCGGTTATTAAGACGCAAATTTGGCATCCATCCCGAACTCGACCAACCGCTAGTGATATTGCAAACATTACCCGTTGAAAAGCTGGAAAATATGGCAGAAGCAATTTTTGACTGGACTGACGTTAGTGATTTAACCGAGTGGTTAAGACAGCAACTTTTAGAAATTAATCGTGCAGAGTAGAAAAACTGTCCACGTTTGCTCTGTCTAGCGTTACTGCCCTTAAGTTATCTCCAATTAAGCAAACAAGCCAATTTCATCAATTTTTTATCTGTCACGGATTGTTAAATACAAAGCTAACCAACTCTGATCAGGATTGGCCTTGCGCTTTTTCCTGCAACCAAATCTTGATTAAGGATTGGTAAGGTACGTCTCGGGCATTGGCAGCTGCTTTAATTGAATCCAGCAGGTGTTGTGGCAGGCGCAGAGAAATGGTTTTGGTGATTGGTTTGAGATTGACGAGAACCACTGATTGCGCATTGCCCCAATCCAAAAAATCAGTTGAATCATGCGTTTCCCAGAACTGCCGTTCTTCAACCTCACTGGCAAATTTTGGAATAGCTTTAAGATGCTTGCTCATAAATGTTGCGCTCCTTTTTATGCATATCTCTCCACGAGATAACGCGGATATGGATATATTGATGACGTAAAGTAAACGTGATGTGTAACAACCGATCCTGATGAGTCTGGCATAATGCATGAAACCTGGGCTCCGCCTGGCTGTGTTTGACATCTGCCAACAAAAGCAAAGGCGCATTAAAGAATACCTGCTCGGATTCCGCTGTCGATACTCCGTGTTTGCTGTTCTTACGGCTGTTACCTTCGTCCCAGTCAAATCCTATTATCTCGGATAAATCAATCAAATTTGTATATTATGGAAATATACAATTTGATGCATTATCTTTGATAGTAGCTTATTTTTACAATCTGAAGGCATAGCTATCTACACAACTTAAAGCAGTAAAAAAGTAACATATGTCATTGATATAAAAAAGTTATTAGACATCTATCCTCGCTAGGCAAAGCGTCACCAACAGCCAGTCACTGAGCATCTGAACGCCACGGATACATTGAGTGCGGGGTTACGAGCACTGCCTAACAAAAGCACGAGTTTTGTCGGTACCCAGGCCGCTTGGCGATTTGACACCTGAGATAAAGAGGAGTCCATATCATCATGCTGAGTGAGAACGATATTGGAGCAGAGCAGGACGGCTCGGACTTGCGTAGCAATTTAACCGTCGCTAAATTTTTGAGGATTTTTGGGTAGGACATCCAGAAAAATCGTAACTATTCAGTCTCTTGATCGAGCCGTCATGCGTAGGCTGGATAAGCGCTAGCGCATCCGGCAAATGCGGTGGATGCGCGTTGCTTATCCACCCTACACAATAAACGCATAGCCTCTCTCAGATTAAAGACTGAATA
>JAUYMX010000307.1 GCA_030699345.1 Methylococcaceae bacterium | reverse complement strand
CCTGATTTTATGAATTGGGTAGGATCCCATTAATCTTAGGTGCAGCGTGAATCCCAAAAACAAAATTTTATTTGCCGGTGACCCACACGGCAACTTCCAACCATTGATCGAGGCGGTGCGACAATACCGGCCGGAAGCGGTTGTATTATTGGGCGATTATGACTTGTCGTCACCATTAGATGTTTGTCTGCAGGAAATAATGGATTTAACCGACATTTGGTGGATTGCCGGTAATCATGATTTTGAGACGCCAGCTAAACACAACAATCTATTTGCTTCGGGTTTAGCCGATAAGGGCTTGCATTTAAGAGTGGTTGAAATAGCCGGATTAAGGATTGCCGGATTAGGTGGTATTTTTCTTGGCCGGGTTTGGTATCCGCCGCAACCTCCCAAATGGCTAGATAAGCAGCATTTTTTGACTAATCAATTTCCCGGTAAGCTTGATATTGATTTATCACTCAAATACAAATCAGCTATTTGGTACGATGAATTTGAAGCCTTAAAGTCGTTAAAAGCCGATATTTTAGTGACTCATGAAGCGCCGTCTTCGCATCGGCATGGCTTTAGAGTTATTGGTGAATTGGCTGCGGCGATGGGCGCCAAGCATATCTTTCATGGCCATTTGCACGAAAATTATTCCCGAGTGATTAAAAATAACGTGCGGGTATTTGGTGTCGCGGATAAGGCGGTGGCTAATTTACAGGGCCGTACCTTAAGCCAAGAAATCGATGGTCTCTGCAAAATACTATAAATTTTCGTCAAGAAAACCCTGAATCCGCCGCCTTCGGTTGCAATCTACGCTCAATGCCCCCCTCCTCAATATGAATACCTCCAAAGCTCAACAACGGCTTCAGGCTTATGCTGCGCGCAATGCCCAAGCTGATAAAGACGTGATTAGTCACAGAATCTGCGAAAAAATTTTATTGCTACCTGCTTATCAACAAGCCAAGACCGTGCTCTGGTATTTGCATTGCAGATCAGAAGTAAGAACCCAAGCGACGTTATTAACGCAACTGAATACAGATAAACGCATCGTCATTCCATACTGTACGGAAGATGCGCAAGGATTTAACTCCTTAGGATGTTGGCATTTAGAAGATTTTGCTGAGTTAGTGGCTGGCACTTGGGGGATTTTGGAACCACCCAAACATCGCTGGCAGGCCCCCGGCAAAGTCATTGCGTCAGAACAGTTGGATATGCTGTTAGTGCCTGGTGTGGCATTTGATAGACATGGCGGACGACTAGGTAACGGAGCAGGTTATTACGATCGATTGTTACCTCATCTGAGATCCGATGCATTGATCGTCGGCGTTTGTTACGAATCCCAATTAA
>JAUYMX010000028.1 GCA_030699345.1 Methylococcaceae bacterium | reverse complement strand
TGCGGGCCGACAAATTTTTACTAACTTAAAAGACCATCTGTGCAGGCAATGCCTGTTAATCCATTATTTTCAGATGTGACTTGGTAACGGCGAGATTATAACAAACTGACTTGTTAAGGTCGAAGGCCATAAAGCCAATGTATGACAGTTGAGGATTATCTGGTAGATCTTTACACGAAATATCCTGCTGCATTCGGCCATCCTCTGGGGCCTTATTGCTAAAAGCCAATGACACAAATTTATTTTAAGCGAACACCTCAGCCAGAAAATTCTTCATAGCAAGCCAGGATCGTTTATCGGCATTGGCTTGATACACGGTACCGAATGCCGGGTCATTAGCCTTTGGATTGGTAAACGCATGCATGGTGTGACCATAAGTGTGTAACTGCCAATCCGCACCGGCTTTGGTCATTTCTTGTTCAAAAGCAAGCACCTGTTCAACAGGCCCCATCGGGTCATCATGACCATGCAAGGCCAGCACTTTGGCTTTAATAGCATTAGTCTCCAGATTGTCAGGTGCGCCCAGTAAACCATGAAAACTGACAACACCTTTTAAATCAGCACCCGCTCTGGCCAAATCAAGTACACACAAACCACCGAAACAAAAACCCATCGCGGCAATTTTACTGTCATCAACCCAAGGTAATAATCTGACGGCATACAGCGCAGCCTTGATGCGCTTTTGCAACAAGCCACGATCGACCATAAACGGCTGCATCAACTTTGAATTTTGTTCAGGACTGTTGCCTCTTACACCCTTGCCGTACATATCAAGCGCAAAACCGACGTAGCCAAGCTCAGCAAGCTTATTGGCTTTTTCGGCAACAAAATCATCACGACCGCCCCACGCATGACTGATTAAAACGGCCGGTCTACGTTCGGTAATGGCATCATCAAAAGCAAAATAAGCTTCTAACAGCACATCGCCATCAAGATAACCAATGGTGTTACTGACAATTGCCATACTGCTTCCTTATTCGTATACGGGCACTTGGCCGGCTTGTTGTAACGATTCCAAAAATCCGGCTGAAGCGGCTTCGGCCATATCCAGCACCCGCTCAAAGCCATATTTGCCGCCATAATAAGGATCAGGCACTTGGCGTTCTTGCAACTGCGGTGCGAAATCAAGGAAGTATCTGACTTTGTGTTGATGTTGTTCTGGACAAGCTTTTATCAAAACTGAGTAATTATCATCATCCATTGCCAGGACAAAATCGAAATCTTCAAAATCACCAAAAACGACTTTTCTGGCACGAAGATTATTCAGCTCAACACCACGGTCTCTTGCTGCACTTTGAGCCCGTAAATCAGGCGCTTCATCTATATGATAAGCATGCGTACCCGCTGAATCGATCACAAAATGATCATCTAAAGATCTCTCCTTAATCAGCTTAGAAAAAACACCTTCCGCCGTGGGTGACCGGCATATATTGCCCATACATACAAAAAGAACCTTTATCTTTTCCATAGTTACCCTCTCATCAAAATGCAACAATTAATCAATTATGCTTATTGTATCGTTCGACTAAGCAAAATGGCAGACAAGAATAACCAACTGCCGCGTCCTCACTGCGCATGGATAGCAGCAATTACAACGATTTATTTCTTAATTAACTATCCACAGCGATTAAAATGGCAACTCCATATTTTTAACGGCCGTTAAATTAATGAAAGAGCAATTGTTTACCTTTGAACAAATTCACGTTGAAGTCGCCAGAAATGCTTCCGACGATTTCAACCTGTTTCACGACAAACACAAATGGCTGCAAATCACCCATAATCCGTTCAAAGGTCCGATTGTGCTGGGGTTTCAACTAAATACACTGATCGAATACCAGATGCGTTTGTACCGCAAGGCAAACCATGAAGAGCAAATCATCGCTGATAAGAAGCTGCGTTTTAGTAATTACCAAATGATCTTCGTCAATGCGCTAAGGCCGAGCCAAGAACTGTCGCTGGAAATTAAAAAAACGCTGATTAAAACCATCCCCGATTTGACCCTAACTAACCGAGTTATTATCAAATCACAAGACAAGACCATCTTGCTGGGTTATAAAAAAGAGACCCAAACGCCGTTGTTCCTAGGCAATACTGACTTAAGCGGATTGCCGGATCTTGATACAGTAGCCGACGCAAGCCTGATTCCAGGCAGCGAGTTCTTTTTAAAACGCAAATGGCTGCAAAACGGTAACGTTAAAAATTTCTTGTCGGGATCACTGGCCGAGCAATCGGAATATTTTGATGAACTGGCCCAGGTCGCCAATTATCCTGAGGTATTTCCTTGCAGCTTAACATCCGGAGTTTTACTGGAAAAAGCGCAACTGGAAAACCACGACTTTAAGGCCAACCCGATGGTCTACACCTCGCACGATATTTCGGTCGACCGTTTACTGATTCACCAGTTAAAAGATAATGACAAGGTTTATATTCTGGTTAAGCAACTCCCCGAATCAGCGGAAAACACCCTCAATCACACCAGCATCTTATTACGCACTTACGAATGTTACGGCGTATTGGCAAACAAAGAAATTTTGTTCAGAATCAAGCTGAATCTGGTGCCATTGGAAGAAATCATCAAAAACTTGAGATTAAAAAGTTAGCAGTTGCAGACAATCATGACTAAACCATTCAAGAAAACTAATCCCTGGGATACCTAGAGCGTCAGCCAAGGATTACAATAACTTTAAAATCGCTATTTAAGCGTCCTCTAATTATTTAAAACAGCACGCCATGCATAAACCCACATATTTACTAATTGCCATCTCCCTGCTTGCTCTAACTGCATGTACCAGCCAGCCTGTCAAAGATGCACAGCCGGTGTCGGCTCCTCCTGCTATTGCAACACCAGCAACATCCGAACAAGCCCCACCGCTTACCGAGCTTAAAAACGGCAAAACATTAAACATGGTTAGAGTGATGGACGGCGCCGCATGTAAGAATGACTTGCAAGGTGTGAAAGGGACGTTTCTTGTCTATGCCAACCCAGAAGATATTGAGCGAATCAAACGCGAAAAAGGTGCGCAAATCTTTGCCGATTTTGAGATAAAAATTCAAAACTTAGCCTCTGAGGCATTGCAAACAGCAACTGACGCAACCAATCTCGCTGAAGATCCCTTTGCTATTAGTGCGCAAGTTGTCCAAGAAAAATTAGCCAAGCAACTGAATGCAAATTTTCAGGACTCCATTGCTGCCGGTCTCCAACGTTTTCAGCAGGACACAACCTTATCGATTGATATTGTCCCCTTCGCCCCTTCCTTGATTTTTTATCAAAAAGCTTGTGAAGCTACCCAACTGGAACCGGATGAGTCGCAAACACCGCAGTAATGATCGCCCCCTTTAACTAACTACCTAAGAGGTATTCAGATGGCCTGGAGAGAACGTACTCACGAAGACACCTATACTGATGCTGAAGTTGAAGAGCGTCTCAAAGAAGAATTGCCGCACTGGTATCTGGAAAAGGGCTGGATTCGCCGCAAATACAAAACCAGTGGCTGGAAAGCCACGCTGATGGTGGTTAATACCGTCGGACATTTGGCTGAAGCGGCTTTTCATCACCCCGACCTGACGGTTTCTTATGCATTTGTCATTGTCAAACTGGTTAATCATACTGCCAAAGGCATAACCAATAAGGATTTTGAACTGGCGCGCAAGATTGAAGAAGTAATTAGCTGGCAACCCGGCAAAGAAGGCGGAGCATTGACCGGCACACCGGATGATCCGCGTTTTAAATATATCAAATACGATTAATAACTACACTTATCGCTCTCTAATCGATGTAATAAACCTTTAGAACACAACATGCCCACCGCAGCTGCCGTCTTGTTATCGAGAATTGATCCAGCCAACATTCCGACCATACCCCGGGTGTTACTGGATTTAATGAATGCCGTACAACGTCCGGACGCCAACATGAGCGAGCTAGCCAAAATTATTGGTCAGGATGCCAGCCTTAGTTCTAAGGTACTGGCCGCTGCTAATTCTCCGTTTTACAGCCAGTTTGGGCAAATAAGCGATTTAAACCGGGTATTGGTAGTATTGGGTTTATCTACGGTCAAGACGATTGCCATCACCCGAGCAGTACAGCAATTTTTCAGCTCTTTACCGCAAACGCAGCAAAATCTGGTAGAGCTTATTTGGTATCGCTCGCTCAGTTGCGCACACTTAGCACGCAGCTTAGCCATGTTGACGGCTTATGATCAGCCAGATGAAGCGTATCTAGCCGGACTATTGCATCGACTTGGACAGCTGATTTTATTGAGCGGTTTTCCCAAGGAATATCCCGAGTTTTTATTAACGCATTTTGATGGTCAGCATCATCAAGAAAAAGAGCAATTCGGCGTTTTTCATAATGAGATTGCGGCACAATTAATTGCTAGCTGGAAACTGCAATCTTTTATAGCCGATGCGGTGCTTTACCAGCATCACTCGCAGGCAGCCGTTGCCGATAGCGCCAAACTGGTCAAGATTATTCATTTAGCCAGTCAACTCAGTGCAATCAATAGCTCCAACAAAACGACTGCATTAGTCCAAGCGGGAGAGTTATTTAACCTGAACCAAGCGTTGCTTGAAGACATGCTGACAGATATAAAACCGCTTATGGAGCGGACTGCGGGCAGTTTAGGGATAAGCATCTCTGACCCTGAAAAAGGCACTATTAAAAACCTGACCACGTCCGTACAAAGACAAGCTGTAAACAAATTACTAGGCGAAAATATTAAAAATTTCGCACTCAGTGCAGCAGTACAACAACAGCTTCAAGTGACTTCAGAAGTCAGCAGCGTTGTCGGTATTATTCAGCGCGACCTGCAACTGCTATTCGGATTTCCAGCGGGCGCGATATTTAGTTATAACGCTGACAACGAAACACTGGACGGCATTTCAGTTAATGACCAGCAGCACGTTAACCTTTGGCCAACACTGTCTATCAATATCAACTCCGGCCAGAGTTTGCTGGCACAAGCGTTCCTAGAAAAACAGCAAAAAACAACCTTCCCTATCGGTTCAGACGCATCAACACCCTTGGTTGATCAGCAAATTTGCCGGCTATTCGGCACAGAAGGTCTGCTGGTAATTCCTTTAATTACCGAGCAACGCTCCGTGGGTGTATTGGTCGTAGGACTTGATCAAAATGCATTTGAGCGCCTCAAAGCCAGTGCGGATTATATCGCTTTGTTTGCCCACGAGGCCGCTGTTGCGGTATCAGCGGCGCTTTCGTCAATTGCGCCATCCGAACCCGTTGCCGTGGCTGATTTGCGGTCTGATTATGAATTGCACACCAGAAAAATGTCGCACGAAATCAGCAATCCGCTCAGTATTATCAGCAACTATCTGTATTTATTGGGCCAGCGCCTGGGCAACGATAACGCCACCGAAATAAAGCTTATCCAAGAAGAGATAGACCGAGTCGGTAAAATCCTTATCAGACTGACTGATGCGCCAGATAGCGACAATAAAGAAGATTATGGTCTGGTTGATGTCAATGGCCTGATCGTTGACTTAGTCAAACTGTTTCAAGTGGGCCTTTTTAAAAGTAACAACATTAATATCAGCCTAACGCTTGATTACAGCTTGCCGGAAATTTCCAGCAGCCGAAACAAGCTCAAGCAAATCCTGATTAACTTATTAAAAAATGCCTCAGAAGCCATGCCTTCTGGCGGCAACATTTGCGTTTCAACCAAGGATCGGATTTATCTGGGTAAAAACTGCTATGCCGAAATTCAAGTCCAAGATAGCGGTCCTGGTATACCCGATGCCATCGCCAAACAATTATTTGTTCCTGTATATAGCAACAAAGGGAAAAACCATCAAGGTTTAGGCTTAACCATCTCTAAAAACTTGATTGAAGAACTTAGCGGCACGCTCAGTTGCAGTTCTATGCCCGACAAAGGAACGAGTTTTAAGATTTTT
>JAUYMX010000292.1 GCA_030699345.1 Methylococcaceae bacterium | reverse complement strand
TTTGAGTCCACGCCCTAATTCTTGCATGGCTGAAATCAGGTTCGGGTCGTTAATCAGGTCGCTCATTTTCTCTCCTTGGGGGCGCCGTATTTTACGGCTTTGAAAATAAGCGGTTACACGGATTTATTTACACCCTCGCTTGATGCCCATTACACCGGCCCAATAGTGGTGGGTGCCATGTATGACGCACTGCAGCACTTGGGTTTTACCGGTGGGCGTGTGTTGGAGTCATCTGTTGGCATCGGCAATTTTTTCGGCATGATGCCGAGCGCAATGCGCAACGCTTCGCAGTTGCATGGCGTCGAACTCGACTCACTGACCAGCCGACTGGTTGCGGCGTTATACCCAGAAGCAAAGATTGCCCAAGCCACCGGATTTGAAGACTTCCAAATTCCCGCTGAGTATTTTGATGCTGTCATTGGTAACACCCCGTTTGGCAATCAGCCCTTAGTTGATACAGAGCGCAGTCCTTATTCCGGATTCAGCATTCACAATTACTTTTTGGCAAAATCCATCGATAAATTGCGGCCTGGTGGCATCATGCAAGTGGTGGTATCGCACAATTTCCTGGATGCAAACGATGATCGGACTCGTCAATGGATTGGGGATAGAGCGGCTTTAATTGGTGCCGTGCGGCTACCCAACACCGCATTCAAAGATAACGCCGGTACCGAGATTGTTACTGACATTTTGATCTTCCAGAAACGAGATGGAAACGGGCTACCTAATGACATCAGCGCATGGCGTGATGTCGTCGATCAAATTAACACCCACCCCAAGACCGGTGATACTGTCACGCATAAGGTAAATCAATTCTTTACCGAGAACCCTCAGCTTGTCCTTGGCAGCCCATCGGCAGGCGGCAATATGTACACCGCCAACGAATACACCGTTGAGGCAACTGGCGACATCAAAGCACAACTGGCTGGCTGGGTAACATCGTTACCACAAAATATTTACGACTACATCGATCGTCAGGCTGATGCTGCCATTGAAGATCTGGTCATTCCAGAGGCTATCAAAGTGGGTTCGTTTTATATGAATGCCACCGGTAAAGTCATGCAGCGTAGCGATGATGTCATGGGCAATAAGACCGCGAATGAGTGGGTACCGCCCAACGAAAAAGCTGTCGCACGTATGCAAGGCATGATTGCCTTACGCGACTCGCTGCGCACGCAAATGCGGATTGAAAGACTAGGACAGGACACAGAGACTGGTATTGAGGCCAATCGTGCAAAATTGAATCGCTTGTACGACACCTTCCTTAAACAACACGGACATATCAACAACCAGACCAATCGGCGACTTTTCCTGGACGATACCGAAGCCCAGCTATTGCAGGCCTTGGAATTCGACTACGACAAAGGCATCAGTAAAGCAGTCGCAGAGAAAGAAGGCATAGACCCGCGTGAGCCCAGTGCGGTTAAGGCTGACATTTTTAAGCGCCGGGTAGCCTTTCCGCCGCAGGACTTTATGACCGTCACCACGGCGAAGGATGCCTTACTGGCCTCCTTAAATTATCGGGGCAGGGTAGACGGCAACTACATGGCCGAGGTCTACGACAAATCGGTTGAGGACATTATAAAAGAGCTGGGCGATGTGGTGTATGACGATCCCCAAACCGGTATCGTCACGGCTGATGATTACCTCTCTGGCGATGTAAAAACGAAGCTGGCCGTGGCAATAGCCGCTGCACAAGACAATGCCAACTATAAGCGCAACGTGGCAGCTCTGGAAAAGATCATTCCGCTGGACAAGAAGCCCAGTGAAATTTCAGTGAGCATCGGTGCGGCGTTTATTCCGGACGACATGTATTGTCAGTTCATCAAACATATTTCCGGTGGCGATTCCACGCTCACCTACATTAAAACAACGGGTCAATGGCTGATCAATTTCTCAGGCCAAGCCGATCCGGCTCTGAATACAGGCAAGTTCGGTACCTCAGACCTGAGCGCACAAGAGCTGCTGCACTTGTCTATGCTGGGCCGGGGTGCCGTCGTCAAAAAGACTACCCGTAACGCAGATGGTTCAACCACGACGGTGCTCCTGGAAAAAGAAACGGAGGCCGCCCGCGAGAAACAAAACGCCATTAAGGATGAGTGGAAGAAGTGGCTGTGGAGTGATGCAGAGCGTGCCGACAAAATCGCGACGATTTACAACGACAAAATGAATCGCATCGTGGCCCGACAATTCGATGGTTCGCATCTGACTTTTCCGGGCATGAATCCAGCCATCAACTTGCTGGAACACCAAAAAAACGGCGTCTGGCGTGGCTTGCAATCTTATCAAGTGCTGTATGACCATGTGGTTGGGGCAGGTAAGACCTTTGAAATGGCGACCTTGGCGATGGAAATGCGCCGTCTGGGTATCGCCCGTAAGCCGTTATTCGTCGTCCCCAACCACTTAACACTGCAATGGCGCAGTGAGTTTACCCGCCTTTATCCAGGATCAAACATTCTGGCCGCGACGCCGGAAGATTTCAGCAAAGACAATCGAGAGCGTCTGTTTTCAAAGATTATCACCGGCGACTGGGATGCCGTGGTAGTGGGGCATTCGTCGCTCAAACGAATCGGCCTGCCTGAAGCAACAGAAAAAGCGGTCTTGCAAGAGCAGCTCGATGAAATAGGCGATGCCATCGAGCTGATGAAACGCGAGCGCGGCGACCGCAATATCATCCGTGACATGGAGGGTATTCGCTCCCGGCTAGAAGCCAAGATGAAAGACAAGCTGGCGTCCATCGGCAAACGTAGCAAGGTCGTTACTTTCGACGAACTGGGCATTGATGCCCTGTTTGTGGATGAAATGCACGAGTTCAAAAACTTGAGTTACAACTCGACCATGGATCGCAACCCAGGCATGGGTAATCCCAATGGCTCTGCCAAAGCCTTTGATATGTTCGTCAAAACCCGCTGGCTGTTTGATACCTTCGGCGACAAAACCCCCTTCATTACCGCCACCGGTACGCCGGTCTCAAACTCCCTGGTCGAGATGTACAACATGCAACGGTATATGCAATATCCCTTGCTGAAACAAGAAGGACTGCATGTGTTTGATGCCTGGGCCAAACAGTTCGGCAGCGTAGAAAACGTTTACGAGGTTGCGCCCTCCGGAAGCGGTTATCGTCAGTCCACACGCTTTGCCAAATTCACCAACTTGCCTGCGTTGATGGGCCTGTACAACTTGTTTGCCGATACCATCACCCTGGATGATTTAAAAGCCCAAGAAGAAAGCCAAGGCAAACGCTTCCCAGTGCCTAAGCTGGTGGGCGGCAAGCCAGTGTTGGTGGTGGCCAAGCGCTCGCCCTTGGTATCAAGTCGGATGGGTGTGCCCACGGCGGATACGGACGCGGACGGAAACATCAAATTTTTGGCTGATCTGTCTAATGAAGTTTCAATCAGTAAAAACGAGGAGTCTGGAAAGTTTGTCGCTAAAGTAGGCGACCACGTACTCGGGCACCTAGACACCGAGGAAGATGCCAGGCTAAAGATTGTGGAAATGGCATTGACACCCAGTGTTAACGTTCATCCGGACTCCATCCTTGGCCGCTTTGGCCGTCTGCGTGAATTGACCCGAGCCACCAAGGGCAAAGTCAATGCGCTGTCACTGACCGGCGAGGCCAACAAAGTCGGTTTGGATTACCGCTTGATTGAGCCGGATGCGCCAGACTTCGCAGGCTCCAAGATCAATCTAGCCGTGGCTAATATGCTCAACGTCTATCACCAGTGGGGGAGCGACAAAGGCACTCAGTTGGTGTTCTGCGATATGTCTATTCCCTTGTCTGCCCGCAGCAGTTACTCATCTAAAGACCGACGTGTGTACATTCGTGACGATGCAGGCGCTATCGACATGAAGCGCGGCACCCTGCACACCTTAGACGGCCATGAAGATTTGCCTTACTTCATAGTGCAACGCGGCGAGAAGGATGCTAAACGCTTTGATGTCTATGACGCTGCATCAGGCGTATTGGTGGTTAAGGATTCTCGTACCCGACAAGATGCCAAAGAAGCGGCTAACAGCCTATTGATAGCCGATGACCCGCGGCAAGACTGGATCGACAAACGCGAAATCGCTAGAGAGATTGAGCAAGCGCACATTGACGAATACAACAATGAGCACGATGTCGAAACCGAAGGTTTTGAGTTCTATACCCGCGAAGACATTGCAGGCGTGTCCGGCTCGACCAAATTCTCGGTGTATGACGACATCAAAGCCAAGTTGATGGGGAAGGGGATACCAGAGCGTGAGATTGCCTTTATTCATGACTATTCGACACCCACCGCCAAGGACAAACTGTTTAAGGCCATCAACGCCGGAGAAGTCCGCTTCACATTAGGCTCCACCCAAAAGATGGGGGCCGGTACTAATGTTCAAAAATTATTGGTCGGTTTGCATCACATCGATGCCCCTTGGCGTCCAAGTGATTTAGAGCAACGCGAGGGGCGGATTATTCGACGAGGCAATGCACTCTATGCCCGTGATCCAGAGAACTTTGCGGTGTTTATCGGTCGTTACGCGACCGAACAAACCTACGATACCCGTCGCTGGCAGATTCTGGAACACAAAGCCCGAGGAATAGAGCAACTACGCAAATACGACGGCACCATTAACGAGATTGACGACATAGAGGGTGAGGCCGCTAATGCCGCCGATATGAAAGCCGCCGCCTCGGGTGACCCCTTGATATTGGAAGAAACCAAATGTCGCAACAATGTCCGCCGTTTGGAGGGTGTAAAACTTTCCGTGTAAACCGCCATTAAAAAACTTCTGTTAGTCGGTCTTGGTACAGAATCATAAACTGATTCAGCGCTGGCTTCCAATCGCGAATCGGCATGGTCCATTTCTTGGCCGCTTGCTCAATGGC
>JAUYMX010000027.1 GCA_030699345.1 Methylococcaceae bacterium | reverse complement strand
AACCGCAAAAATGACAACGTTACCTCCTAAGACCTGTTCAGTAGAACGCCTAGTGACTCATCCCAAACTGGTTGCAGCCGCCCTTGCCGGCAGTAAAACTCAACAGCGTCGCGATGGTGTCTATGGCTATCCGGGCGAGGAATTTGATCTGGAAGGCGTCACTTTTGTAGTTACCGATTTACAGCGCGAGCGCTTAGGCGATATGACCGATGAACATGCTAAAGCAGAAGGTTATCCAAGTTTAGAGTTGTATCGTGACATTATTTTGAAGATGCATGCCGGAATGACTTGGAATGAAGATGCATTGGTATGGGTGCATAGCTTTGCCATTAAAGCAGCAGGCTAAACAGTGCAACGTGGCAGGGGCGGTAAATACCCCTGCCATGAATCAATTTAACCGAGAACCGATCTAACTAATCGTCAAAAAATACAGTCCACTACTCAGGCATGTGAGTGAGAACAGATAGGCAACCTGTCTGTCCGTCGTCAATGCCAAAATCCGGCCCATTAGGCATATCAATGCACTCATCATCAGCAACGCCGATAAATAAAAGCTGGCGTTAGCGTCGGCAGGAATTTCTGCAGCATGCGCATAGCCATGAAATATTGCAAAACAAGACAGCGCCATAAAGAGTATTTTCGCCGTTTGTTGATGTTGAACAATAGCAAGCAGACCAAAAGCAAGTACCGATATTGCCAGCAAGATTTCAAGATAAGGAATGACGATGAAATTGCTCAACGCTGCGCCGACAATCATTAAGCCAAAAAACAATAGTGGCAATAACAGTCGGGCTTTGCCCTGGTATTTTGCGGTGCTAAAGCCAACTGCCATTAGTACTAATAAATGATCAAGTCCTGTTAATGGATGCAATAAACCGCTTATTAGGCTGACATCGGTAAGTCCGCCGGTATGGGCATAAAGCGATGGTGATGTTAATAATAGTGCGACGCCAAGCCATTTAATTAAACGCATTTTATTTCTCGAAAGTGTAAGTTGTTGTGGGTTTATATCATGAAAGCAGAGCATGCCTAGAACGGTTATTAAGTTCTAAGCATGGTGTTAAGTGCTGTTGCCAGTAAGCCATCCAGTTGAATGCAGGAACTGGGATGATCGATGCTGTCAGTCGTCCAAACGGCTTTAATGCCTGCCGCTAAAATATGCGCTTCAGCATCATCACAAAACAGGGCATGCGTAACTACTGCGTAAACAGCCTTTACTCCGAGGGTATGCAAAAGCCCAGCCGCTTTACTTATTGTCCTACCGGTACTGGCCATGTCATCGATGATAATGACGGGCTTATCTGCATAATCGTATTCCGGCAAAATCATCGCCACCTGCTTATCGCCCTGTCTGATTTTATCGGCAATCAGATAGTCAAAACCTGTTTGCTTGGCAATACCGGCAACCCATTGTTTGGACTCGCTGTCCGGGCCCAATAAAATCGCAGCAGCAAATTGTTGTTTTAAAAACTCAGCAATCGCATCGGTAGCGGTAAGACTAACGGCATTTTTGATCGGGATTGCCTGGTCCAATGATGAGATGCGGTGCAAATGAGGATCGACGGTGAGCACGTCATCAAACAAACTGGCCAGTAATTTGCCAATGATGCGTTGGCTGACGGCTTCGCCGGGCTGCTTGGCAATATCTTGGCGCATATAACTTAAATAGGGAGCTACCAGCGTTACGCGTTTTGCACCCAACTCGCGCGCAGTGGTGGCAGCCAATAATAATTCTATTAACTTGTCGTTAGGCTGGTTAAGGCTGCGGCAGATGATCACGTGTTCGGGCAATGATGGCGGTAATCGCACCAGGCTTTCACTATCCGGGAAATGGTGCAGGCTGATTTCAGCCAACGGTACAGCCAGGCGATCGGCCAAGCGTTGTGCTTGATTTAGATAATCAGGGAAGGCGAGTATTAGCATGGTTTCCTCGTTCCCACGAACGCGGCATTGCCATTAAGTTAAGCAAAATCGATACACTTGTAGGTGCGAATTTATTCGCACAACTGGCTAATCATTACTTCGCAATGTGCGAATAAATTCGCACCTACATCTTAACTTAATGGCAGTGACGTAACGCGAGGGAATCAGTGATGTTTATATTAAAAAGCGATCAATGGTTTGAGTATGTCTTGTTTACTGCCAATCATGTAACCGTTATTTTGCAAGGCCTGGTCTTGAGCGAACTTAAAATCGGCGGGGAATTCGGCATGAATACGGTACAAAATGTCGCCTTGTTTGACCGGTGCGCCAAGCTTTTTTAACAAATCCACACCGGCTTTTTTCATCATCGGCGCACCGGCAAGTCGGGCGATTTTAGCCATCTGAAAATTATCGATATTGGTCACCACGCCATCGCAACAGGCAGTTACTTCAAAACATAAACTGCCGGGGCTTAAATCTACAACCTTTGCGCCTTGGGCTTGGATAATGGCATTCATTTTTTCGCAAGCACGGCCTGATTCAAGGATGTCGCGGGCAATAGCGTAACCTTGGCCGCCGCGGACATCGGGGTCGAACTCAATGATTCTTCCTGCCAACAGCAACGATTTTTGCCGTAAATCGGCTGGGGCATCGGGATCATTTTGCAGCACTTGCATCACATCGCGAGCCTCCAGTACCGGACCTATACCACGCCCGACCGGCTGGCGGCCATCGGTAATCATCACTTCCAAATGCAGGTTAAGCCGATCGCCGACAAACTCAAATAATTTTCGTAATGCCAGTGCCTGGCGCATTTGCCGCACTTTGGCGGTTGGGCCGACCGGAATATCGATAATCAGGTGCGTTGATCCTGCCGCCAGTTTTTTCGACAAAATAGACGCGACCATTTGCCCTTGCGAATCAATCCCCAAAGGACGTTCCACGGAAATCAACATATCATCAACCGGTGCCAGTCGGGCTGTGCCGCCCCAGGCCAAACAACCTCGCTCTTTGCGAACGATGGCGTGTAATTGATCGGGCGTTAGATTGACTTCAGAGAACATCTCCATAGTATCGGCAGTGCCGGCCGGCGAAGTGATGGCACGGCTGGAGGTTTTAGGGATCAACATGCCATGTGCAGCCACAATCGGCACCACCAGCATTGAAGTGCGGTTGCCGGGAATGCCGCCGATGCAATGTTTATCGGCCACTAATGATTCGTGCCAGTTCATGGTGTCGCCGGATTGCAGCATGGCGCGGGTTAGATACAGCAGCTCGTCGCTATCCAGGCCGTTTTGTCCGGTGGCCACTAGAAAAGCCGCCATTTCCATTTTCGAATAACGCGACTCGACGATGTCTTGGGTAATGGCGATAAAATCGTTTTGACTCAGTTGCTCGCCATTGATTTTACGGCGCACCGCATCCATAGAGGTCGGCGGTTCGGCGTGATTAACAGTGACCAAGCTGCCCTCAGCGGCATTAAGTTGCTTGAAGGCTTGCTCAGAAAGCCCCAACTCACCTGGTTGGACAATTGAGGCATCATCTACCACATTTAAAACCGCCAGCACCCGCGTGCCGTTAGTACTGATCTGGATTTTGGATAGCGCCTGAAAACCCTCAGCACGGTATATGCCGCAGTCGCGATTAAGATAGGCGACGTTTTCGTGATAAGTATCAATGGCAATGCGGCGCACTTGCAGGGTATCGTTACTCATGGGCCTTAATTAGTTGGTGA
>JAUYMX010000281.1 GCA_030699345.1 Methylococcaceae bacterium | reverse complement strand
ACACGCCCGCGGACCTGCGCAAATTAAGCAAAGACCAGCTGAAGCCCTTAGCGCAGGAGCTGCGGGAGTATCTGACACACACGGTAAGTATTTCCGGGGGGCATTTTGCGGCGGGGCTGGGCACGGTCGAATTAACCATTGCTTTGCATTACGTGTTTGACACACCGTCTGATCAATTGGTCTGGGATGTCGGTCATCAAGCCTATCCGCACAAGATTTTAACCGGCCGCAAAGAGCGCATGACCACCATCCGCACCAAAGATGGCGTGTCCGCGTTCCCCAGTCGTGCCGAGAGCGAATACGATGCTTTTGGCGTTGGTCATTCCAGTACCTCCATCAGTGCCGCGTTAGGGATGGCGATTGCCTCCGCCTTAAAAGGCGAAGACAAACAAATGGTCGCCATTATCGGTGACGGCAGCATTACCGGCGGTATGGCTTTTGAAGCCATGAACCATGCCGGCGCCTTGGATGCCAATTTATTGGTGATCCTTAATGACAACGAAATGTCCATCTCGCCGCCAGTCGGGGCGATGAACAATTACCTGACCCGCATCCTGTCCAGTAAGTTCTACTCCTCAGTGCGCGAAGAAAGCAAAAAAGTGTTAAGCAAAATGCCCACCATGTGGGAATTGGCGCGGCGTACCGAAGAACACGTCAAAGGCATGATCGTGCCCGGCACCTTGTTTGAAGAATTGGGCTTTAACTATATCGGGCCGATCGACGGTCATGACTTAGATATGTTGATACCCACCCTGGAAAACCTCAAAGACATCTCCGGGCCACGTTTTTTGCATGTGGTCACCAAAAAAGGCAAAGGCTATGCGCCCGCCGAAAAAGACCCGTTGGCTTACCACGGTGTGCCGGCCTTTGATCCCAGCAAAGACTCCTTGCCTAAAAGCGTGCCGTCACCGCACCCGACCTATACCGAAGTGTTTGGACACTGGCTTTGCGACATGGCCGCCCAAGATGAGCGCCTGTTAGGCATAACGCCTGCCATGCGTGAAGGCTCCGGCTTAGTGAAGTTTTCCCAGCAATACCCCAAACGTTATTTCGATGTCGCCATCGCCGAACAACACGCCGTGACCTTAGCTGCCGGGCAAGCGTGTCAAGGCGCCAAACCCGTGGTGGCCATCTACTCCACCTTCTTACAACGCGCTTATGACCAGCTCATTCACGACGTTGCCCTGCAAAATCTCGATGTGTTGTTTGCGTTGGATCGTGCCGGACTCGTCGGTCCGGACGGTCCGACCCATGCCGGTAGCTTTGATTACAGCTACCTACGCTGCATCCCCAACATGCTGATCATGGCCCCGGCTGATGAAAATGAATGTCGGCAAATGCTCACCACCGGCTTCTTGCACGCCGGTCCTGCGGCCGTGCGCTACCCACGTGGCAAAGGCCCCGGCACAAAAGTCGATAACGCCTTGACCAGCTTACCGATCGGCAAAGCCGAACTAAAACATCAAGGCAGCCGCATTGCCATCCTCGCTTGGGGCAGCATGGTCACCCCGGCATTGGACGTCGGCAAACAACTGGGCGCCACTGTTATCAACATGCGCTTTATCAAACCAATCGACGAAGCCTTATTATTGGAACTGGCAAAAAGCCATGATGTGCTCGTTACCATCGAAGAAAACGTCCTGGCTGGTGGTGCGGGCAGTGCCGTCAATGAATTCCTGCAAGCGCAACGCATCTTGATGCCGGTGCTGAACATCAGCCTACC
>JAUYMX010000280.1 GCA_030699345.1 Methylococcaceae bacterium | reverse complement strand
GGTTGTTGCTGTGCTTTTCATCCAGTTTTTTAAGGTATGTATGCTGAGGTTTGATTCATCGGCTATGGCTTGAATCGTTCGCTGGCCGCGACTGTAAACTTTTGCCAAGGCTTGCTCTTTGAACTCATCAGAATACTGCTTATTGGAAGGATTCATTTTTTATCTCAAATTTAAAGGGGTCTAAAAATTTGAGGCGACAACTATTCTGACGCAGGGGGCATCTGAACCTTTAAGCGCAGAGAAAAAATCATCCCAATTCCCCGGCTTCCGCGACAAGATGACGTCACCGGTTAACGAGTCTTTGCGAATAAAAACTTCTTTGGTATCAAATTGAAAAGCGGCAGGCAATCGAACCGCTTGGCTACTTGGTTCATGACTAGATCCTCTGACTTTGATAGATACCAAAATATGCCTGAGAAAATAACAGATCAAGGTATATCTTGGTTTAGCGATCTCACCCTCCGTACTACCCTACATCTCATATGATCTAAGCTGGGCATACTGTCAGGGTCAAATCGATTGGAAAAAATAGTTGCCTATTGTTAGGTGACTATGCGGAATTAGGCTATGTGTTTAGCACACATCATTTAGTTTTACGATTGACATTTGTTACGTTAAGCAGCTACCTTGAGTCGCCCTGATTTCTCAGGCGAATTTTTCTGATAATCAATAATTAGTAACCACCCCAGCCAAGGATTAATAATGGGCGATTGTAGATTTTGCGAGAAACCTGCCGGTTTTTTACGTTACGTACACAAAGAGTGTGAATCTCGCTATAAAGAAGGTAAAAATAAAATCATTTCACTTGTCGAGCATATCGGTTTCCAAGGTGGAAATATTTCCTCCCTAGAAAAACAAATCAATGATCAAGCTTTATCGGATTTTATAGAAAAAACAGAATTAAATAAATTAATCATTACAGGATGGGAAAAGGCAGTAGAGCGGGCCTTTGATGATGGTGTTTTAACGAAAGAGGAAGAAATAAGTCTAACCGCGTTAATTGAGCATTTTTCACTTACCCAAGAAAAACTAGATAAAAATGGTGCATTTAGCAAAATTGTCAAAGGAGCTGTATTACGAGATATTTTTGAAGGAAAAATACCCGAAAGACAGAAAATTAATGGCAACATTCCTTTTAATCTGCAAAAAACAGAAAAAGTCATTTGGGTATTTCAAGACGTTAAATATTACGAGCAGAAAAAAAGAACGCAATATGTAGGAAGCTCTAAAGGAATCAGCGTCCGCATAGCAAAAGGTGTTTATTATCGAACCAGCGCTTTTAAGGGCGAACGGGTAGAAACACACCAAACGATCCATACTGATACAGGTTTGCTTGGGGTAACTAATAAACATATTTATTTTTCAGGCAGCGGTAAAAGTTTTCGTATCAGCCATGACAAAATAGTATCTTTCGAGCCTTATTCTGATGGCATCGGTTTACAAAAAGATGGTGTAACTGCAAAGCCACAATCGTTTGTAACCGGTAATGGATGGTTTACTTATAACCTTATCACCAATGTTGCTCAGCTGTAAAAGTCATGGACGCAACAACCCCACTAAGCCCAGTCTTATACCTCTCCCACGGCGGTGGGCCGTTGCCTTTACTCGGCGATCAACGCCACCAAAACCTGGTCAATTTTCTTAAAGAAGCTGCGTCGCTTATTGCAAAACCAGCGGCTATTTTAGTAATCAGCGCCCATTGGGAAGAGGCTAAAGCCACGATTACCAGCGGGGCATTTCCTGCATTGATCTATGACTATTACGGCTTCCCGAAAGAATCTTATGAGATTAAGTACCCTGCCCCAGGCTCGCCTGAGTTGGCGCAGAAGATTTTTAATCTGTTAGGGAATGCTGGCATCGAAGCCAAGCTTGATGCCCAGCGGGGCTTTGATCATGGTTTATTTGTGCCATTAAAGATCATGTACCCGGAGGCAGATATTCCTTGCGTGCAATTATCTTTGCTAAACAATTTAAAGCCCGAGGCGCATATCCAGATTGGCAAGGGGTTGGCTGAATTAAGAAAGGAGAATGTGCTTATTATTGGTTCAGGATTTTCATTTCATAATCTCAAGGCATTTTTTGCCCCATCGACCCCAGACAGCCAAGCTATGAATGAGTCTTTTGAGCAATGGCTTATCGACACTTGTTCTAACAATGAATTGACAGAGCAGGAACGGGAGCAAAGGCTGAATAATTGGGATAAAGCGCCGGCGGCAAGATACTGCCATCCAAGAGAAGAACACTTATTACCGCTGCATGTTTGCTATGGCGCCGCTGGCACAGCGGCAACAAGAGTGTTTGAATTTGAAATATTGGGAAAAATGGCGAGCGCTTATCTTTGGTAGCGTGGTTTTATTGAGATCAGGTAGCCGCTGGCCTGACGATGCCTACATCACACCACCTTTGGTTCCCCCAATTCATTAAAACTAATCTCTCGCACTTCATCATCTTCTATGATTTTTGCATGCGCTAACACACCGCTATCGTCATATTGATATTGATGCTCGGATTCAACCTCGCCATAAACCACTTTCTGGCACAGCAGCATTCTGTCGTCAGCATCAAAATAGCCACGGTAATAGGTGTTTCTATTATTTAGACTGGCTTCAGTTATTTCATTGACCAGCTTTAGCGGCAGTTTGATGCCACTGTAACTAACGAAATAACGCACTTCGGTTTCTGGATTCATAGCCTGTAGAATTTAAGAAAATAGGTAACTGTTCAGCGCGGCAATTTCCCCCTCACCCTACCCTCTCCCGCTGGAGAGGGGCTGTTGTGCTTCGCGCTGAATAGTTACGAAAATTTATGGATAGAGATGATTTCTATTATTTGAGCCAAGGTCAGGTTTTCGTTTTCACCGACAATATTGTGCGCGGATATAGGATATTTCAGGTCTATGCCGTAGCGCTCAGCGCTCTGACCAAAAGTATAAATATACGCCGACAAGCTGGGGTCGTTAAGCGCACAAAGTTCAATGGCCTGAAAATGCTGTTCTTTAGTGTTAAGTGCGAGTGTGTTTTCGCCATATCGATGCACCAGCTCTAATAATAAGAGTTTGAGTGGAATATCCTTATCTATCGCCCAGACATTCATACCTGTGCTAAGGCCTAGACCTTCTTGACGACCACTGGTCGGGCGTAATAATTCAGGATCAGTAGGTTTTGTGCTTTGTTGATTAGCCATAGGATCAGTAAAAAGCTTAACAGGCCACTGCCGGCAGTCCAAACATCGGCGTACTGGGCGTTATCTGCCAGTAACCAGTCGGCAATACCGGCACCGGTAAACAGCGCTAATAACGGCAACAGATACAATAAAAGGGACGCGCGCAGTAACAGGTTTTCATCAATGGCGACCGTCACTTGATCGCCGGATTTTAGTTGCATGTCACAATCGACCGGCACTGACTTTTTCTTAAGCACACTGCCGATAGCATTGGTGGTGCATGATGCTTTTTGCTGACAACCGCCGCACGCGCTATTCGGTTCGGCTTCGACCCAGACTTGATGGTTTTCTATTTTCACCACGACCGCAAGTTCTTCTATCATCTCTCCACCTTCAATCAGTCAGGGTCAGATGCTTTTCAGCAAAATACAGTGTGTCATCAACTTCTTCCAAACGTAGTGCTTGCAGGCGTTGTCCCTTACATACCGGGCTTTGGCACTCGCCGGTTTTTGGATCAAAAATAAAGCCGTGCATTGAGCAACGCAAATATTGCCCGGTGTCATCAAAAATCGCATCTTGCTCACAGTTCAATGGCCGGTGCATGTGCATGCAATGGTTAACATACGCATAAGCAATGCCTTCAAAAGCAAAGATGATGGCTGATGTCGGCAGCTTCTTGAAAACAATATTCCGCGTCAAATAACTTGCTTCGCTCAGTTCTCGACGAGTGCAGGCTGGTTTTAATTTGTCGATTGCCATGGTTAATCAAGCGTAAGTCACGTAGGTTGGGTAGAGCATAGCGAAACCCAACATGGAGCTCCAATACGTTGGGTTTCGGCTACCGCCTCTCGGCAAATGCTCCGTGCGTTGCTCTACCTCCTGCATCCATGCAGTCCTACCCAACCTACACAAGTCAACCCCAAGCCTCCGCCAAATTGGCTAGCCATATTTCAAGCCTCGTTGGCGTAAGCTCTTTCTGATTTTCCTGATCCAACACCAAGCCGACAAATCGGTCATCAACGACGGCTTTAGATTTTTGAAATTTATAACCTTCGATGTCCCATGCACCAATCAGCGTGGCGCCGCATTGTTCAAATTGGTCATACAAGTAAAACATGGCATCGACAAATTCATCCGGATAGCCTTTTTGGTTTCCTAATCCGTAAATCGCTACTTTCTTGCCGGTAAAATCATGCCCTTCAAGCTTTGGTAAAAACTCTTCCCAGCTTTCGGTGGCATTACCGGTTGATAAACCTGGCAGTTGGCCTTCTCCGTAAGTCGGTGTGCCTAAAATTAAGGTTTCAAAACCCAGCAAGTCTTCGACGGTTGCATTGCGTATATTCACCGGTTTAGCGGCAATTGCCGAACCTAATGTGGTAGTAATATCTTTTGCAACCCGTCGTGTATTGCCGGTATCCGTGCCAAAAAAAACACCTACTTTAGCCATGATTTCCTCACTTAGGCGACTTGCCTTGTTATCAATTGCACCAAAGAACGTGTCTTCGATGTTAAAGCTGTATTTGCAACAAACCAGGATCTTTCTTGGCGCCCTGTAGTGACTGCCATTCTTCCGGTGTATAGGCCTTAACGCTGACGGCGTGCAGTTTGCCTGAAGCCAGCGGATCTTTTAATGTTGCCAACACCAGCTGCTGCTTCTTTACGATTGATAAATCACCAAATTGCTCGCTTACTACCGAGATCAACAAATCACAGCCTGCGCCGTCGACAATCACTTGCGCATCAGGAATTCCCTGCTGCACCAGTTGGGCAACTTCCGCTGTGCTCAAGCCTTCGGTGGATTCCGCGTTTTTGGGCGCGGCGGCAGTTAATAACGGTAACAAGCTGCCGTTGTTAGCCATTTCTTCAACAATGTCACAACCGCCTACTAACTCCCCATTAACAAACAATTGGGGAAAAGTTGGCCAGTGGGAAATGCTCGGTAATTTTTCACGAATAAAAGGCGCTTCCAACACATTTACATACGCGTAAGGGATTTTGGTCGCATCGAGTATGCCGACTGTTTTCCCTGAAAAACCGCATTGTGGATTTGTCGGTATCCCTTTCATATAAAGAATGACGGGGTTGTCTGCCAGTTGCTTGTGGATTTTGTCTTCAGTTTTCATAAGTTTCTCGTTGTAGGGTACGCATTTATGCCCCAGAGGGTATTGCGTACCATTTTTTGACTTGAACAATGGTACGCAGTGCGTACCCTACCTTTCTACCCCGCCTGCTGCCGGAGTTTGTCTTCTTCTTTCTTTACCAAGCGAATCTCGCCCTCACCCTTCACAACCTCGCCATCAACAATACATTGCTCAACATCATCGACAGAGGGAATATCAAACATGGTTTTGCGTAAGATTTGCTCCATGATGCTGCGTAAACCGCGGGCGCCGGTTTCTCGTTCTATGGCTTTTTTGGCGATTTCAACCAGGGCATCCTGTTCGAATTTCAATTCCACGCCTTCGTATGCAAACAGTTGTTGATATTGTTTTACCAGCGCATTTTTGGGTTCGGTTAACACTTGAATCAATGAATCAACATCCAGTGCTTCCAATGGCGCTAATACCGGAAAACGGCCAATAAACTCCGGGATCAAACCAAACTTACGCAAATCACTGGGTTGTGTGGCATTGAGCATAGCGTCCAATGTTGGTTTTGCAGTCTGTTTATTGACCTCGGCATGAAAGCCAATCGCTGAATTGGTCGGCACCAGACGTTTTTCAACATACTTCTCCAAACCTGGAAACGACCCACCGGCAATAAACAGAATATTGCGGGTATCGATAGTGGATTCGCCGTCTTTGTTACGCGAGCCTTTGCCGGAAATCTTCACATGCGAGCCTTCGACCAATCTTAGCAATGCCTGCTGCACGCCTTCACCCGACACATCGCGGGTGCCGGTTTGTGATTCCGGGCTGCGGGCGATTTTGTCGATTTCATCGATATAAACAATGCCCCATTCGGCATTAGCCATATTGCCTTCGGCAACATCGAGCAACCGGACCAAGATATTCTCAACATCATCACCAACATAACCGGCTTGCGTCAGCGTCGTGGCATCAGCCACCACAAACGGCACGCCGACAATTTTTGCCAAGGTGCTGGCCAACAAAGTCTTACCTGTGCCCGATGGGCCAATCAACAAGATGTTCGATTTGCCGATTTCCACATCTTTGTCGTAGTCGCCCAGTCCGGCATCGCCACCTTCATGCTTCAAGCGTTTGTAATGGTTATAAACCGCCACCGACAAGATTTCTTTAGCCAGATGCTGGCCGATCACGTATTGATCAAGATGCGCTTTAATCTTGGCCGGAGTCGGTAAGGGGCCTTGCATCTCGGAAAGCTCTTTTTTCCGGCTCCAGTTGGTCACTGCCTGATTGGCTAATAATACGCACGCCCCGCAGATATAGCCTTCCGCACCGGCTATTAAGGGAACTGAGGCAGACTGACCGATGCCACAAAATGAACAGTGTTTGATTTCTTTATCAGTCATGACTACTTTCTCCCGGTTCAGGTGTTGTTAAACTGGCTATCCAGGCGCGCTGACAAGTACGCCGGGCACGTTCTTTCATTAGCTGGCGAATTTTCGGTGTGGCTTTGGCCAGGGACAGCGTTTCAGGCTTTTGTATGCTTTTACATAACACCACATGAAAGCCTATTTCTGATTGGACAGCATCACTGACTTGCCCGGCCTTCAAGGTGAACAACACTTCATCAAGTTCGGGATACAGCGTGCCGCGTGACACGGTACCCAATACGCCACCTTGCAATGCAGTCGGACATTCAGAATGCTTTAATGCCAGATCAGCAAATTTGTGCGGCTTTTTTTGCAGCTTTTCGGCAATTTCCTGAGCACGAATTAACGCCATTTCCTCGGTGTTTTCGGGATAATCAGGATTGATGCTAATAAAGATATGACAAACTTCACGCCGCTCAGGACGATTAAATTGCTCGGCATGCAGATGGTAATAAATGCCGATTTCGACCTCATTAATATCCGGCGCATTGCGGGCAACAAACTCCAACACGGTATTAACCTTACACTGACGATGCAAGGCAGCTAGCAAGCTGGCGTTATCGAGCTGATTTTTTTCCAGGTCACTAATAAATGCATCGTCGTCATCATAGCGATCGCGAATTTCCTGAAATGCCTGCTGTATTTCCTGATCAGGAATAATGACTGATGCCGCTTCAGAAGTATTCAGCACCCTACTCACAATTTTGAACTCGTTTAAGGCTTGGATCTTTGCCTGCGTTAACTCGTCCTCGGCCAATTCAGCAGGTGTCTTTTTGAATAAGCTTAACGCTGCTCTTAGCAAGTTATAAGTTTCCAGCTGAATGGGCTTATCAATTTTGGTCATATCAATTCTCTGGTTCAACAAATGACTCAGGGTGTGCGGGATCAAGCGCCGACTCTGGCACTTGCAGG
>JAUYMX010000272.1 GCA_030699345.1 Methylococcaceae bacterium | reverse complement strand
GGTAGGTGCGGATTTATCCGCATAGTGCGAATGAATTCGCACCTACAGCTTGCCTAAAGCTCACAATAAACAACGTTTTTAAGCTTATAAAATCAACTATTTATAAGCGGGAAATAAAATTAAAAATCGTCTCAAACAGCGTCTGTTTCTTGGTAACGTCATGCCGCCGAAAAGGGGCTTACTTTGCTCACCACGAACGGCTTAACTTAATAGGATTTAATTAAAAACTTATTGGGATTGGTATTACACAGATGGCCGTTGGAAATACCGGCCAAGCGGTCAAAGCGGGCATCGCTATAGTTCTTGAACGCCCGTGCGCGTGGTGCCAGCTTAAGTGCCATGCAGGACAACTATTTTGGCAAGGCTAGAGCTACACATGATCCAAGCACAGGAGTACACTCGGTTGCCAGTAGATTAAGTGCTTTAGGAGCAACATTGGCTCATCAATTTACTCGATAAAAACAATAAAATCAGCCAACTAAAATGCATCTGCAGGAGGGGAATCGATGAAATTGCACGCTTTTGTCGCCATGCCGTTCGGCAAAAAACCAGGTCCCGACGGGACCATAATCGATTTCAATGAAATCTATAATACCCTGCTCAAACCAGCGATTGAAGCGGCCGGGCTGAAGGTTTTTCGCGCGGATTTTGAGCAACGCGCCGGGGACATCAAAACCGATATGTTCCAGGAATAGCTCATTGCCGATCTGGTGGTAGCTGATCTAACGTTAGACAACCCCAATGTTTGGTATGAACTCGGCATCCGCCATGCCTTGCGCTCCAGAGGCATTGTGTTGGTACAGGGGCCACGCCCTACGCAACCGTTTGATATTTACACCGATCGCAAACTCAATTACAGCCTGCAAAACGGCTTGCCAGATCCGGCCACACTCAAAAAAGATCAAGACGCCCTGATCGCCATGGTCAAAGCCACCATCGAATCTTGGCATGGCCGTAAAATAAGCCCGGTTTACCAACTCTTGCCCAATCTGCAAGAACCACAATGGCAAAATCTGCGTGTGGGCGACGCCAAAGAATTCTGGGACACTCACGATGCCTGGCTGAATCAAATCGAGCTGGCCCGCAAGCGCGGTGACATTGGTGGTTTGCTGGTATTAGCCGATGAAGCGCCGGTGGTTGCTTTTCGTACTCAAGCGTATTTGAAGGCCGGAATTGCTTTGCGTAAGGTTGAATGTTTCGAATTTGCCTTGGAACAACTAGAAAAAGCCCTCGCGGTAGAACCCGATCATCTACAAGGCCTACAAGAACAAGGTATTTGCCTGCAACGTTTGGCCTTATTGGGCAACCCCGGCTATTCCCTGGAAAGAGCCCGCGCTCATTATCGGCATATTTTAGAAACGCATCCCAACGATGCGGAAACCTGGGCTTTATTGGCGCGCATAGACAAAGATGCCTGGGTCGAAAGCTGGCGACACTTAGACACCATTGAGGCGCGCCGTGACGAAGCTGCCTATCAGGAAGCCTTACTCGATCAGGCCATCGCAAGTTATAGTGAAGCTTTTCGGCGTAATCCGGGACATTATTATTCCGGCATCAACGCACTGACTTTGATCCACCTTAGCCACGAGCTGCGTATCAACACCCCGCAAGATGAACACGCAGAATCGATGGTAGGCGCCGTGCAATTTGGCGCAGAATGTGAAGCCGACCAGAACCATTGGTTTTGGTCCAAAGCCACCCTCGGCGATTTGCAAGTGCTGATCGGTACAACGGACACGGTCACCCGCGCTTACAAAGACGCGATCGTCCATGCCGAACAAAACTGGTTTGCGCTCAATTCCTCACTCACACAACTGCGCTTGCTGGCATCGTTAGGATTTAAACCGGACAACGTTAAGGCCGGTATCGATACCTTTGAACGTGCAATGGCACGACTACAAAAACCTGAAAACAAATGGCAACCGCGCAAAGTGTTTCTATTCAGCGGCCACATGATTGATGCCCCAGATCGGGTAACGCCGCGCTTCCCCGCCGATAAAGAAGCTATCGCTGCCGATAAAATTGCCCAAGCCCTGGATAAACTCGGCGCCAACCCGGAAGATTTGGCCTTAATCCAAGGTTCCAACGGTGGCGATATTCTGTTCGCCGAAGCTTGTTTGCAACGCGGCGTCAAACTCAAATTGCTGCAGCCGTTTGAAGAACCGGCCTTCATCCAAAAATCTGTTCTACCCGGCGGCGATAGCTGGCGCGAGCGCTATTACAAGATAAAGCCCCAAGCCAACATCAAAGCCGCCCCCATCGAATTAAGCGGATCGCCCAAAGACGTCGACCCTTACGAACGCTGTAACCGTTGGCTGCTCTACAGTGCCTTGGCTTATGGCATTGATAAAGTGCAGTTTATTTGTTTGTGGAACGGCGAATGTGGCGATGCGCCAGGCGGCACGGCCCAGATGTACCAAGAGGTGAATGAGAAAACGGGGCAGGTGATTTGGTTGGATACCAAGAAATTTTAATAAGAGCGAATACTTTCAAGATAGAAGGCTATTTAGTCATCCCAGCTACCGAGGACAACCAGCTGTAACAAGCGATTCGTAAGGAGATTGTCGTGTTAAAAACTATCGATATTTTATTAGGCATTACCGTGGTCATGTTGATTGCGAGTATGGCGGTGACGGTATTGACTCAGTTCGTTACCGGATTACTGAATACCCGAGGCAAACATTTATTACGCGGCCTTGGCGATTTGCTCCAACAGATTGATCCGGCACTAGAGCGGCAAATTGCCGACCAGATTGCCCGTGCCGTGCTCACGCATCCGATGATCAGCAGTGTTCAGCAGCGGCCCGGCAACACCATACATCGTGAGGAGCTGACCAAATTGTTAATGGATATAGCCGCCGGCAATGCGCCTCACGCCATCTCCGACAATGTAAAGCCAGTTCTCCAGCAATTATTGGCAAATAACGGCATCAGCGATCCCTCAGGCACACTCGATAACGTGCGGGCTTACGCTTTGCAGCTTGAACTGACTAGCCCGGAACTTGCTGGCAACGTGCGTCACAACATCGCCTTGATAAAGGAAGCCAACAGTAAGTTAGTCGCGAAAATTAACAGCTGGTTCGATCAAACCATAGACAGGGTCTCGGATCGATTTACCGCCACTACCCGCGTCATTACCGTGTTGTGCTCTATTGTAGTAGTGCTGGCAATCCAGCTTGATACCTTGGATGTGATCAACCGCTTGTCTTTGGACGATGGTCTGCGCAATGCCTTGGTTGCCAAAGCCTTTGCGTTGGATAAAAGCTTGTTGGCTACTCAATCGCTAAACGTTAGTAAGGTCGACGGAGCCAAGGCAATAACACCGACTGAACAGACTGCGATCGCCACCGCTAACAGCCAGGGCGATATAAAAATGAAAATAACAGGTCTCCAAGATCTCGGTATTATCAATGTTCCTACCAGCACTGAGGAATGGCTTAAACACTGGCAACAGAGTAACCCTGCCGGCATGATTCTCACGGTATTTCTGCTCAGTTTGGGCGCGCCATTTTGGTATGGCGCGTTGAAGAACCTGCTCAAGCTGCGCGGGAATAGTGCTGACAAGGATGATGAACAAAGGTATGGCCGTCAGACTAACAGGCATACGGCGGATCAATTGCCGGCCAGCTCATCATCAGGCAAGCCTACCTGAAAAGAAATTTAGTTAAATACAGGCGGTATTAATGCTAATTGCTACTTTGATGTGCTGCGCGCTAGCCAGATCGCATTTGTTCAATTTCCTGGGGAGGGATTAAGTTCTTTTAGCAGCGATTGAAAATCCGGGGAAGTATCAAGCAACTCCCCACCGGCATCAATTAGTTGTTGTACTGCTTCTTTCGGCAACGCAAAACTGGTAGGTAGGTTTAGTAAGTGCTCGCGTCGTTGGGAATCCTGGATGTTCTCGAAGTTAAGATCGATAACCACCGGATCGATTTTTCCGCTTAGTTCCGGAAATTCGTCACCATCACAGGCTTTCAATCTGCTATTGCACACTGCCAGAGTATCTTGGGTTTGTTTGCGCTGTTTGTTAAGGTCGCGAATAGTTTCAATACTTTCAAAACTGTAATTGTCTAGCGCAATGGTGGTGGTTTTATAGGCCACGTCGGGCAACTCAGGGGGCGTGGAGTTATGGCTAATAGAATCCTGATCATCGGTTTTGGCGTTGACCACCAGAATGATCAATTTTTCTATCCGGTTGTTGTTAATACCTCGACGTATTGCCCCCCAGCGGAAGGAATTTTCCAAGGCACGAATCCCGATATTGTCG
>JAUYMX010000265.1 GCA_030699345.1 Methylococcaceae bacterium | reverse complement strand
GACCTGGGTTTATCGCTATACAAACTTGGCGAAGAAGCCCGCGTAGCACTGGCATCCTTCAGTTTACGCGGAAAGCAGCATGATGCTCAGCGTAGCCGCCGCAACAAGTTCACCAAAAAGGGTTATACCTTTGAAATACTGTCAGGACCGTCTGTCGAGGCCGCGTTGCCGCGATTACGACGAATTTCCGATGCTTGGTTGTCGAGCAAACACACCCAAGAAAAGGGCTTCTCGCTGGGTTTTTTCGATGAAGATTATTTACGCCATACCGATATTGCCGTCATCAAAGATGAAACCGGACACATCACCGCTTTTGCTAATCTCTGGCACACCGCTAATCGGGAAGAATTGTCCATCGACATGATGCGTTACGATCCATACACGCAAAAAGGCATCATGGATTTTCTGTTTGCCGAACTGATGCTGTGGGGACAAGCTGAAAACTACCAATGGTTTTCACTAGGCTTGGCGCCCTTGGCGGGATTGGAATGTCATCCCTCGGCGCCGCTCTGGCACAAAGTGGGTGCGACTCTGTTTGATATGGGCGATCACCTTTACAATTTTAAAGGCCTGTACGAATACAAATCCAAATACACGCCGCAATGGCAGCCTCGTTATCTGGCTGCACCGCCCGGTTTATCGATGCCGTTTATCTTGTTATTAATTACTTGCCTGATTTCCGGGGGCTGGCAAGGCATTTTCAGCAAATTACCACCGCTCAGAAAACCATCGTTCGGTAACCTAAGACTCACAAGATCAAAAACCAACCCAATCAAAGCACCGGCTGGTTTACTTTAAATTTGGTAACTATTCAGTGAGTTTCTTTGGAGGGTAGAAGCAATATACCAGGTGGGAGCGACGCCCTCGTCGCGATTTGAAGCCTTCGGTCGCGACGAGGGCGCAGCTCCCACAAGACACTTTCACAGCAATCAACTGATGCTGAATAGTTACTAGATTTGAAGAATTATTGGCAATAACAGGTCTACGCTCATGCGAACTTTTCGACAGATCATGAGCTTAACTGAAGGTGTTGATTATAAAAATGCCTACTGCCGCAGCAATGGGTTTTGCTGATAATAAAGCTGTAATTGCTGATAAACATCAGCGAAATGAGTCTGTAATATTTCTGGTGCGCAGAAAAAATATTCACTGATTACCGCAAAGAACTCAGCCGGGCTAGTTGCTGCATAGGCGTTAATACTGGTGTGATGGTGATGTTCAAGACGTTGAACCAGATGTTGATACGCAGCATTCAGAACATCACTCCACTGTGATATGGACATTGCCGGGTGCAAGGGCGGAAAGCCATTGGTGCTGCCGTTTAATGCGTCCAGTTTATGGGCAATTTCATGAATCACTACATTCCTGCCCGCATGGCTTTTTAACCTGTCCTGCTCGACATCCGCCCATGACAGAATCAGCGGTCCGCGAGCCCACGATTCACCGGCTAAAATCTGCTCCTGCTGATGCACAATTCCGGCTGCATCCACAGAATCCCTGCTGACTCGAAATGCTTCCGGATAAACAATGACCTCGTTCCACCCCGACAAGCAGTTAAATCCAAGCCTGAGTACAGGAAGACAAGCTTGAGCGGCAATGCTTACGCAAATAGCGTCGGTAAGCTGAAATCCTTGTGCGGCAACGAAGTTTTTTTCATATAAAAATAAGGTGCTGAGTTCGCGCAAGTGGGC
>JAUYMX010000254.1 GCA_030699345.1 Methylococcaceae bacterium | reverse complement strand
ATTGATGCCGAAAAAGAAGATGTCGTTAAAATCTTCTCCTCGGTAGCCACATTGGCTGCATACATTCAAGCCGAGCGGAGCTGAGGCAAGCCATGCAAACACGCGAAGAAATTCTTGCAGCGATTAAAGAAATCATGGTCGAAATGTTCGAAATCGACGAGCACGCCATTAATCTTGACGCCAAATTATACGAAGACTTGGACTTTGACAGCATCGATGCGGTCGATATGATCGTCAGACTGAAGGAAATGACCGGCAAATCTGTCAAAGCTGAAGATTTCAAAACAGCCCGAACCATTGGCGATGTGGTCGAGGCCGTTTACAAAATGATTAACAGCTAAACATGAACTTGCTAATCAACAGCCTGATTGGCTTAGCAACGTTGCTATACCCATTTGCTGTTTTTTTCGGCAGCCGATATTTTGAGCCCTGGAAATTGGCCGGACTCTTGATTGTGTTGTTGTTAGTCAGGCTGGCGGCCAGTGTCTCCAGAAAACACTGGAGCACCCCATTATTGATCGGCGGTATCGGCTATGCCTTATTCGTTATGTGGAGCAATCAGTTAGGCGCGTTGCGGCTGTATCCGGTATTGGTCAATAGTTTGATGTTGCTGATTTTTGGCTGGAGCTTACTATCGCCGCCCAGCTTGATCGAGCGTCTGGCACGCCTACAGCATCCGGATTTGCCGCCGCAGGGTGTTATCTATACTCGACGCGTAACCCAAGTCTGGTGTGGCTTTTTTATCGTCAATGGCACGATCGCCTTGGTAACGGCGCTGTGGGCCAGCCTGGAAATTTGGAGCTTATATAACGGCTTCATCGCCTATCTGCTAATGGGGATTTTATTTGGCGGCGAATATCTAATCAGGATGAGAACGCAAAAGCATGTTCAATAAGTTGGTCCCGCTGTCGCATTATTTAGTAAATACAAGCGCCTCAACAAATATCATTGCCCATCATGCCGGGCAAACTTATTCGGCTAAGCAATTTGCCGACGCTGTTAAATTCTGGGTTAACACATTGCAGGCTCAACCCGCCCAGCGCTATGCCTTATATGCCGAAGATACTTATCCTTTTGCCGTGCTGTTGTTTGCGCTGCTGCATGCCGGTAAAGAAATCTGGATACCCGGCAATAACCGCCCCGGCACAGCTCAACAGCTACCGAAAGATTGTCAGTTACTAGGCGATTGGGATGCCGACAAACCTATCGATTATTATTTGCAGACAGCAGAATATTCCTCTTTGTCTTTAGCGCCGTTAAACGCCTTCGAACCTCAATTGGTTATTTTTACGTCCGGCTCCACCGGGCAGCCTAAACCGATAGCTAAATGCTTAAATCAATTTCAGCTTGAAGTCGACACGCTGGAACTGCTCTGGGGTGCGCAGCTAGGCAACGCGCAAGCCTTGGCGACCGTCAGCCACCAACATATTTACGGCTTACTGTTTCGGGTGTTATGGCCATTATCTGCAGGACGCTGTTTTCATAGCCAAACAGCAATCAATCCGGAAATTTTAATCAATACCGCCGGATCAACACCTGCGTACTGGATTGCCAGCCCAGCCCATCTCAAACGCTTAGACCAGCATTCACCCTGGCCAGGCATTACCGACTTAAAGGCGATTTTCAGTTCCGGCGGCGCCTTGCCAGAGAACGCCGCACAACAAATCATGACGTTTAGCGGTCAAACGGTGCTTGAAATTTACGGCAGCTCCGAGACTGGCGGCATCGCTTGGCGCCGACAAGAGAAGGCCTGGACATTATTTTCAGGCATGCACTTAACCTTTGATGAGGGATGTTGGTGGTTGCATTCGCCTTATTTGGAAATCCCCCCTTGCCCCCCTTTTACAAAGGGGGGAGAACTGAACAAATGCAAAAAATCCCCCCCCTTTTACAAAGGGGGGCTGGGGGGGGATTTCCAATTAAACGACCAACTCACGCTGCTGGATGATGGTCGTTTTCTGCTACATGGACGTTCAGACCGCATTGTTAAAATCGAAGAAAAGCGCCTGTCCTTGACCGGACTGGAACAGCGTTTGCAGACATTGCCCTGGATAGATGAGGCGCATGCGTTGGTCATCGCTAAAAGCAGAGATTTGGTCGCTGTAGCCGTGGTGCTAAGTCCACCGGGGGCTGAACAACTGGCAACCCAAGGAAGAAACCTAATAATTAAGCAGCTCCGCAAAGCGCTTGAGCCTTGGTTTGAAGCAGTCGTGCTACCTAGAAAATGGTTATTCGTTAATACCATGCCGTTAACGCCCCAGGGCAAAATCGATCAGCGCTTATTAACCAGCCTGATGGACGCTGATAACCGAAAATTTCCTCAAGTGCTCAACCTTGCAATATCTGCCGACGACATCAAACTTGGGCTTAAAGTACCGGAAGATTTAGTGTATTTTCCCAACCATTTTGCCGACTACCCGTTATTGCCTGGCGTCGTGCAACTGGCTTGGGCAGAGCATTTCGGTAAGCTATTTTTCGCTATTAATAAGCCCTTTAGTCACATGGAAGTCGTTAAGTTTATAAAAATCATCCAACCCGGCGATGAATTGACTCTGACCCTCAACTGGAAAGCGAATACCGGAAAATTGTATTTTAATTTCAATTCAGCTCAAGGTCCGCATAGCTCAGGGCGCATGGTTTATGAGGGCAACAAATGAAAACCTGCATCGTCGTTCCCGTTTATAACCACGAAGACGCAATTTCTAGGGTGGTGGAAAAACTAAAAGTATTTGAGTTGCCGTGTTTTTTAATCAATGACGGCAGCTCATTACAATGCGCCCAAGTACTGGAAGACTGCGCAAAACGCGAGTCAAGCTGGCTGACGTTAATCACTCGGCCGGAAAACAGCGGTAAAGGTGCGGCGGTGATAGATGGCTTTAAGGCCGCACGATTATTGGGTTTTAGCCATGCCATTCAAATTGACGCCGATGGTCAGCACGACATTAATGATATTGCTGTTTTTCTTGCTGCCAGCAAACAACACCCCAAGGCAATGATTCTGGGTAAGCCGCTATTCGATCCTTCCGCACCGAAAAGCCGTTTATACGGACGACGAGTAACGAATTTCTGGATAGCAATCAACACCTTGTCGTTGCAGATTGCCGACGGCATGTGCGGCTTTCGTTTATACCCGCTCGCAGCAGTTGCCGAGTTAATCGCAACGACGCCGATAGCCAAACGCATGGATTTTGATATTGATATTGTGGTGCGTCTTTACTGGCAAGGCGTCGATACCATCAATATCCAAACTGCTGTGCAATACCCTTATGACGGCGTATCGCATTTTAAAATGTGGCGTGACAACGTGATGATCTCAATAGCTCATGCCAAACTGTTTTTCGGCATGTTACCGCGCCTCCCGCAATTACTAAAAAGACACTGGCGATGAGCAAACCCGCGCATTGGTCTGCCATGGGCGAATGGAGCCTGGTATGGGGTATGCGCTTTTTATTGCGCGTTTACCTACTGTTTGGGCGGCGGGTATTACAATGGTTTTTATACCCGGTCGTGAGCTATTACTGGCTGGTTAACAAGTCCGGCAGAGCCGCTAGTTTGGATTATCTCAAGCGCATCAAGCAATTTGCACCAGCCGTAAATTTAAATGACAATCTTTGGACCAGCTATCGACACTTCATCAGCTTTGCCAATGCCATTATCGATAAATTGGCGGCTTGGTCGGGGGCATTGTCGCTCGCTGATGTAAATTATCAAGGGCGTGAACAATTGCTCGCTGCCATCAACAGCGGCAAAGGCGCTGTGCTGTTGGGTTCGCACCTGGGTAATCTTGAAGTCTGCCGCATGATTGCCGATCTGGATAATGCCCCCCGTATCAACGTGCTGGTACACACCAAACACGCAGAAAAATTCAATCGTTTGTTAAAACAAACTAACGAACACAGTGGTTTAAACCTGATTCAGGTCACCGAGATTAACGCCGCCACCTCAAGGCTGTTGAGCGATAAAATCGACGACGGTGAGTTGGTGATAATCGCCGCCGACCGCACACCGGTCAGCCCACAACCGCGCGTTAGCAAAGTTAAGTTTATGGGCAGCCAAGCATTGTTTCCGCAAGGCCCGTTTATTCTGGCTTCATTGTTTAAGTGCCCGGTGTACACCCTGTTTTGTCTGAAGCAACAAGATAAGCATGTGATTTATTTTGAACATTTCAGCGATGCGTTAACCTTCCCCAGAAAAACCCGCGAACAAGCCATGCAACAAACCATCCAGCGCTACGCCCAGCGTCTTGAGCATTACTGCTTAATAGCGCCGTTACAATGGTTTAATTTTTTCGATTTTTGGCGGCTGACACTTTCTGATAAATAGATTTTAAAAAATCGTTCATGGTGAGCGTGTCGAACCATGAACCCCATGCCCTTCGACAAGCTCAGGGCGAACGGAGGACTCGCTAATGCCTGACAAAAAAATAACTGGGTGCCAATGAGTGATAAAAAAACCGTAGTATTCGATGGCCAGCCGCTGACCATTGAAGATATTTGCCGGATTGCCCACCAACACGCGCAAGTTGAATTAAGCCCACAGCCGGAATTTATCGAGCGTATCGACAAAGGCGCGCGCTTTATCGACACCTTGTTAAAAGAACAAGGCTTTGTCTACGGCGTTACCACCGGTTATGGCGATTCCTGCACCGTTTCCATCCCGCTCAACCTGGTCGAGCAACTGCCCAAACAGCTCTACACCTTCCACGGCTGCGGTCTGGGCGATCATTTTAATGCCGAGCAAACACGCGCCATTCTGGCGGTGCGCTTAACCAGCCTGGCGCGGGGTTTTTCCGGCGTTCGCTATCGCTTATTACAGCAGCTGGCTGAATGTTTAAAGCAAGACATCCTGCCGATGATTCCGCAAGAAGGCTCAGTTGGCGCCAGCGGCGATTTAACGCCGTTGTCTTATGTCGCAGCTGTCTTGGCAGGCGAGCGGGACGTGTTTTATCAAGGCGAGCGCCAAGCCACGCAAACCGTGTTTGCCGCGCTTAATATCAAGCCACTGACCTTAAAACCCAAAGAAGGCCTGGCGATTATGAACGGCACGGCCGCCATGACCGGCATCGCCTGTCTGGCCTATCAACGCGCCGAGTATTTATCGCAACTGACCACACGCATCACCAGCCTGGCGTCGGTCGCTTTAAACGGCAACGCCTACCACTTCGACGAAAAACTGTTTTCCGTTAAACCACATCCCGGCCAAAACCGCGTCGCGGAAAGATTACGTGCCGATTTGCAGTTGCAAGACAGCGCCCCGCGCAACGACACCAGACTGCAAGATCGTTATTCCCTGCGCTGTGCGCCGCATGTGATTGGTGTGCTGGAAGATTCACTGCCTTGGCTACGGCAGTTTATTGAAAATGAATTAAACAGCGCCAACGACAACCCCATCATCGATGCCGAAGGCGAACACGTTTTACATGGCGGCCATTTTTACGGTGGTCACATTGCCTTTGCGATGGACAGCTTGAAAACCGCCGTCGCCAATCTGGCCGATTTAATGGACCGGCAAATGGCGCAGTTGATGGACCCCAAATTCAATCACGGCCTGCCCGCCAATCTGTCCGGCGCCACCGGCGAACAAGCCTTATTGAACCATGGCTTCAAAGCCTTACAAATCGCCGTCTCCGCCTGGACTGCAGAAGCCCTCAAACTAACCATGCCCGCCAGCGTGTTCTCCCGCTCCACCGAATGCCACAACCAAGACAAAGTCAGCATGGGCACCATCGCTGCTAGAGATTGCATTCGTATTCTGGAGTTGACCGAACAGGTGGCGGTAGCGTTGTTATTTGCAGTGGTACAGGGGGTTGAATTGCGGGGAAATATCGATGCGTTAAGTCCGGCGTTGCAAAATACTGTTAAGCAGCTGCGTGAACATAGCTCGTTTTTAAACACTGACCGGGCGTTGGAGCAAGAGCTGCGACTATGTTTGGAACTGACCAGAAAGCAGTATTGGAATTTATATGACTAACCCTAACTTCTCGTTCCCATGCGCCGCGTACCCTCTGGGGCATAAATGGGAACGCAGTCAGGGCGCGCTGCGCCAAACAAAGGACTAAACATGGGCCGCAGCCGCTACCGAATTGACGACGGACAAGCCCCACATTTTTTAACCTGCACCGTGTTGAACTGGATACCGCTATTCACCAGACCGCAAACCGCTGGCATCATTCTGGATGCGCTACGATACAGGCAAGAAGAACTTGACTGGAAAATATACGGCTACGTCATCCTTGAAAATCACCTGCATTTTATTGTACAAGCAGAAAATCTGGCTTTGGAATTGCCGCGCTTTAAATCCTACACGGCCCGCCAACTGATCGACCATCTGAAAGAATGCGGCGCCGAGCGATTACTGCAACAACTGGCGTTTTTCCGCAAAGATCACAAACGCGACCGGGATTATCAATGCTGGGAAGAAGGCTCACACCCGCAGCTTATTGAAAACGAACAGGTACTCCGGCAGAAACTCGAGTATATCCACCAAAACCCGGTAAAACGGGGTTATGTAGATGATCCTACGCATTGGAGATATTCCAGCGCTAGGGATTACTCCGGGCAGACGGGGTTGATTCCGGTTTTTAAGGATTGGCTTTGAATCGCGGCGCAGCGCGCCTTAAGTTGCATTCCCACGCAGCGCGTGGGAACGAGATAAGGAACGCTGATAAATCTCGCCCTGATACAAGTTGCGCATTAGCGGAACAGGCGTATTAGCCTGTGAGATCGAGCAGGCGTAGGTTACGTCTAGCGCCTAACCTAAGGGATTTTGAATCCGTCGCGGCTTGGGGTATTGTGCGCGTTCGATTAATTTAGGAGGTTGATATGAAAAAAATATTGATAGTGGCCGCCGTAGTAGGAGTATTTTATCTTTACCCTCAGTTTGCCCATGAGTTTGACGTTGTAAATAAAGAGAAAAACGCTATGTTGCGTGATGATTTCAAGCAATTGATTATGTCTAAACCACCAGAACAAGTAATTTTATCTGTTGGAAAACCTGATACTACGCAGCAGTCAGGCGATACTGAATATTGGAATTATCACAGCGCCACAAAAGACCCAATCACGGGTAAAGTCGATAGGAGTGCTCAGGTTGTGATAGAGGAAGGAGTGGTTAAAAAAGTTAATTTTTAACGCGGGTTCCCAAGCTCCAGCTTGGGAGTGAGCGCAACCAGCAGGTAGGGCAGGCGGTTTTACCCTCCGTTTCTCTCGTTCCCAAGCGCTGCGTGGGAATGTAGAAAAGGCGCGCTGCGCCAAGTAATATAAACAATGACTAAAACCCACCACGCCTAAATCGACCTTCAAATCCCCTTCCGATGTCGACATGTTGGAAACCATCGATTACAACTGCAATACTCCTGTTGCGTGACCAGCGATTGATCTTAAAGTTCGCTACGCTAAACCGGTAATGTTTAGACAAATCATTACCGTCAGGGCAGAAAACGTTGGATGTGAAAATCACTTGAAAATAAATCGCCTAATTTATAGCTCCCGCCTCCCCTAATTGTCAGGCATGGCATTTTAGATAAACAAATGCCTGTCGACCAATATCGGCTTTTTACCTACCCCTAATCATTTAATCTCATGTTTCGACTCAGCCAATATATGCGCGAGCTTATCCCTCCCACCCCGATTAAACCGGAACGCAAACCCGCTGCGCCAGTGGTGACCTGGAATTTGATTCGCCGCTGCAATATTACCTGCAAGCCTTGTTACACCACATCGGAAGACAAAGATTTTACCGGCGAGTTGACCACGCCACGGTGATGGATGATTTAAATGCTTTACAAAAGACCATCAAGCAACTGCGGTTTTTGAGCACCGACCGGGCATTGGAGCAAGAGCTACGGGAGTGTTCGGAGCTGACCAGGAAACAGCATTGGAATTTGTATGAGTAGAGCCAGAACGTCTCGATTCCACATCAATAGGCGTGTAACAGCCAAATAAACGGCAAACTTAAAAAGTGTCAGGTTTCTTTACACCTTGGAAAGCAGTTGATTTCTTCAATTTCTAACGTGTGAAAGCTTTAAGGCTATTTAGGATAAGTCTTACAAATTTAACTCAGCGGCTAACTCAATCTGTCTTCCGTTTTCTTTTTCTCATTGCTTGTAAAGAAAAAAGGAGAAATTCCTAGACACAAAGGTAAAAAGTGTCGGATTTCTTTACAACCCTTACCATACACCCTCCTCAAAAAACAAATAAGCCATTGAATAAAAACAATTTATTTTTATGGCATTACCTTTGCTTGTGTTTTTACAGTAGCCCAAATTATCGGCTACAGACTAAAAATAAATCGAAATGGAATTTTCGAGGTTGCTATAGGTATTCATACGTATATGTTTACCTTATATTTTTAACCAAAATGATAAGAGTGGACTTATTTGCTAGTGCTCATTTAATTAATTTGAGGATGGTTAGTATTTTCATTTTAAATACTTACGGAGAACATAATGAAAACAACATATTTTGAAAAAACGCTAATAGCTGGTTTGCTTATGACCAGTGGTTCGGCGTTTGCACTACCGGCGTTACAGTTAGATATTGCTGGCGGCACCTATGATTCAGTTACTGAAACGATTATTAAAGGTGGCCAAATTTTTGATGTTTACGCTTTTGCTACCCCACAAGGGAACCTTAGTGCCACTGAAATAAAAAACACCGGATACTATCTTTCCGCTGCTCTTACCGGGCCTAACGGTTCGGTACCTCAGCTAGGTCAGAATCTGGGTAGTTTTTCTTACACTATTGGATCAACAACAACTACAGTTAATGTAACATCAGGTTTAGTATTTGGAACTCCGCCATTGGATGAGTTTTTCCAAAGTACATCTAATGTTTTTGATAATGGGGATTTAAGTAAACACGGAATTTTCCCTACATATTTCAAACAAATCTCACTTAATCCTTTCACGGATAGTCAACAGATAGTAGGTTACAACACAGCTACTAGGCCTGGGGGGCCTGTAGTAACAGATGCAGGTACTGGCACGTTTTATCAAAAAGTAAGCTTTGATTTATCTCAATTAACAGGCGGATATGATTTACATTGGGATTTATATTCAACTAAATTTGATAATAAAACTCCTACTGATGTAAATGTAAATGACTTTGCGCCATTTTCTCATGATGCGGAAAGTACTCGGGATGACAATCCACCACCACCTCCTCCACCCGATGAAAATGTTCCAGAGCCTACAGCGCTTTGGATGTTAGGCTCAGGTTTACTGGGCTTGGCGGGCTTTAAACGTAAACAAACTAAATTAGCTGCTTAATTTCAGGCTGTTTGCGTAATAAAAAGGGCGCTTTATGCGCCCTTTTTTGTGCTACTTAAATCGCCAGAAGGAGCGAACAAAAAGCCAGCTCCTACCTATTAGAAATTAATCGATTTGCTAGCTCCCAATGAATTCCCTGCTTTATCAAACGCTTGCACAGTATAGGTATAAGCACCTTTACTGCTAGGCTTGTCGTTATATTTAAGGCTAGTAGTGCTGCTGATTTTAGTACCGTTACGGCTAACATCGTAATGATCAACACCTGAACCCGCATCTGTTGATGCACTCCAAGATAGAGCGATTTGGGTTTTTTTAACGACTAGGGCTGACAAGTTGCCGGGGGCCGTAGGTGCGGTACCATCAACAATCACACTAGCTGATGCGCTGGCATTGTTATGACCACTGGCTGTTGCAGTCACTGATTTGCTGTAAGTGCCATCTGTTGTTGGTGCGGTTAATGTCCAGGTAGCCGTTGCAGTACCTGCGGGATTTAATGCATACGACCCAATAATGCCGCCGTCACTGTTAGTTAAGGTAAAGGTGGTCGCGTTGCAAACCGATGAATCTTTTTTGGTCAGCGAAACATTGAAAGAGATGGTTGCCCCGGTTTT
>JAUYMX010000250.1 GCA_030699345.1 Methylococcaceae bacterium | reverse complement strand
TCGTGCTGTAACCATATTCAAAGCCAAGTACGCCCGCCTCGGAAAGAAGCGAGTCATAAATTTGCGCGTTGCCCTGATCTTTATCTAAATGCTTGATGGGGGTGTAGGTTTTATTGCAGAGTTGATTGTGCAGCACCGCATGACGATGCACAAACGTACCTCGACCGACATCCTGTCCAGTGAGTCGAACATTAAATTTTTCCATCAGCAAAGTAGCGTAAGCCATATTTTCAGCAAAGCCCCAATCTAAGGGCAAGGCACCGGCCGCCATTTTACGGCGATTTTCCATTACCTTGGACACGCGAGGATGTAATTCAAAGCCGGAGGGCAGCCGCTGCGTTCTGTCGTTGCAAAATCGCAAACGTTCCAACGGGACGGCGGTGTTGTATGCAACATCCCAGTTTTTGCCTAAAAACTGGTGCCACTGAGCGCTGTAAGAATAAAGACTGTTTGACAAGGGTGGTCTTGATACCACTTGTCCGGATTCCAATAGTTGTTGGTAATCTTGTTCCAGCGCTGCAGTTTGTTCGACACTGATAACCTGTTCATCAATTAGTTTTTCGGCGTACAGCTTGCGCGTGGTCTTTAGCTTGGCGATTTTTTTGTACATTAATGGCTGAGTTGCAGCCGGTTCATCCGCTTCGTTGTGGCCCAGACGCCGATAACAAATGAGGTCAATAACCACATCTTTATTAAACGTCATGCGGAAATCGAGCGCTAATTTAGTAACAAATATCACTGCTTCAGGATCATCACCATTCACATGAAATACCGGCGCTTGAATCATGCTGGCAACATCGGTGCAATACAGCGTGGATCTTGCGTCTAGCGGGTTGCTGGTGGTAAAGCCGATTTGATTGTTGATAACAATATGGACTGTGCCGCCGGTGCTAAAACCTCGAGTTTGCGACATGTTCAAGGTTTCCATGACAATACCTTGACCTGAAAACGCCGCGTCGCCATGAATTAACACGGGGATCACGGTGTCTTTACCTTCCTCTCCGGCTCTGTCTTGTCGCGCCCTTACCGAACCTTCAACAACCGGATTGATAATTTCTAAATGAGAAGGGTTAAACGCTAAGGTGATATGTACCGGACCACCTGGGGTATTAATATCAGACGAAAAACCCATATGATATTTAACCTCGCCAGTACTTACTCCCGGCGATAGCTGAGAAGTACCGGCAAATTCATTAAATAAACTTGCCGGACTTTTACCTAATATATTAACCAACACATTTAATCGGCCGCGATGCGCCATGCCGATAACAATTTCTTTAACGCCTTTTTCGCCGGCGTTTTGATTTAATTCATCCAAAATAGCAATTAATGATTCGCCACCTTCTAAAGAAAAGCGTTTTTGACCAACAAATTTATTATGTAAATGTCGTTCGATGCCTTCAGCAGCGGTAAGTAATTTTAATAGCCAGTGTTTTTTTTCTGACGTTAAGGCTAAGCTGGCTTTGGTACTTTCTAAGCGATTTATAATCCAGCGCCGGGTACTGGTGTCGACAATATGCATATATTCAGAACCAATACTGCCGCAATAAGTTTGCTTAAGATTGGCCATAATATCCCGCAATGCTAATTGCTCATTTCCGGCGAGAGTGCCCGAATCAAACAAGGTATCCATATCCAATTCGGATAACCCGTAATAGGCCGGATCCAGATCGGGCGGTATGACAATTGTTTTACCCAAAGGATTATTAAGTGCGATTTGATGACCGCGAACCCGATAGTGATTTATCAGTCTGGCAACGGCTGATTGTTTTTTAACACTTTCTTCAGTAAACCCTTGTAAAGCAGCTAATTTGCCTTGTGATTTGAGCGCAAGTTGCGCAAAACGCTGTACCACTGGGCTATGGGGGATTTCATAAGCAGCGCCTTGGTGGATCTCCCGAAATTGCTTTTGCCAGCCAGGCTCAACTGAATCAGGATCATCAAGAAATTGTTCATATAAAGCCTCAACAAAACTTGCGTTGTTACCGTACAGTGCAGAAGATTCCTGAAAAAAATTAAGCAGCTTACTCATTATCTATGTCCAATTTATTCTGTTCGGGATGTGGTTTTGTTAAGTCTTTTTCTGTGTATATTAACAAGATCAGGCAAAATCTTATTCAAATATGCGTTCTTTTGATTGAAAAGAGCGCTTTATCAACAAACCAAATTGAGGCATGTGGTTATGGCAGACAAGAAAGCTATTGTAATTAAAGTTAAATATCCTGTTGGGGAATCCAGGGTAGGCAACGCGACTGCCGCGCCGGTCATTGTTACTGAGTGGAATAAAAAGAGAATTTTAGTCGCATTGACAGGCCTTATTCTGGCAATTTCCACAATAATTTATGTATTAAATCGCGAAAAGCCTCAAGAATTATCGCCATTGCCTTCAGCTGAATCACAACCTATCACGGCCACAGAAAATCAACCCTTAGCTAATCAAGCGCTGATAAATGACGCAATTGTTCGTCCTGAAATCGCTACTAATACTGAGGATCATGGCAATATTCAGAAAAATAAAAGCAGTGCTTCCAAATCAGTAGAAAGCAAACATGTGGCCAAAATCAAGCCAGAAATCCGGTTAAAAAACAAACCGAAGCCAGCTAATAACAATGTAGTCAGAGCATTGGTTACTGGCCAAATAAATAATAAAGAGCCTGGTACAGCAATAAGCCGTCTAGTTATTGTTGATAAAACACCTGCTTCGATTTACTACTTTAATGAATTAAAACAAATGAACGGTCAAAAGGTTTATCACGAATGGCTAAAAAACAATAAGCTTGTTTCTAGGCATGAGTTAATTGTAGCCGCTGATAATTGGCGCACCTCAAGTCATAAATTATTATCTGGTGCTGGAGAAGGTCAATGGCAGGTTCGATTGATAGATCAAAAAGGTAATGTTTTGCATGAAAATAAATTTAAAGTAATCGTAAAATAGCAGCAAATACAAAATATATTAATTAGAATATTTTGAATTAACTAAAAATATGTTTAGAATGCAATTTCAAATACTAACTAAGGATATTAAAACATGTCAAATATAAAAAATATTTCTGAAAAATCATTGCACGATCTTTCAGAAGTCGAATTGCAGTCTTTTATTGAAAACGCTGAAAAAGCATTAAAAGATAAACAGGCTAATAAAAGAAAAGACGTTATTGCGCAAATTAAAGAATTAGCGGCTTCAATTGGTGTAGGAGTGGATATTCTTGAAAATGAGAAAAAAGCACCTCGCAAAAATCAAGGTGTAAAAGTTGCCCCCAAATATCGTCATCCTAACAATAACGACAAAACATGGACTGGCCGCGGTGTAATGCCTAAATGGTTACGGGAATTATTGGATGCTGGACATGAACGCTCAGAATTTGAAATTTAAATATTAAGCACAGGTCTTGATTTAGTATTTATGGTCTATGGTTGATTGCGCCAGTTCGGTTGATCTAACTGGCAACCATTTTTGTTATACT
>JAUYMX010000245.1 GCA_030699345.1 Methylococcaceae bacterium | reverse complement strand
CTTCTTGATAACCTTTGCTGCGGGCATCATGTTCTTCAGCGGAAATTGCTTTGGCTTGAAACAAATGATCTGCTCGATCCAAATCATTTTTTGCCAAATCGCGCCGGGATTTAGCTCGGTCTAGTTCTGCTTTGGCATAGTTTAATTGCGCTTGATAAGGTTTAGGAGCAATTAAAAATAGGAGTTCACCTTTTTTAACCTTATCACCCGCTTTGAAATTAACTTTATCGAGATAACCGCTGACTCGGGCGCGAATATCTACCGAGTTAACAGCTCCAATATGGCCGGTAAATTCATCCCACTCAATGACTTCTTGCGCTTTGGGTTGAGCAATTTTTACTTTGGGCGGTGGTCCCACTGCTTGGGTTGGATCGGTCGTCCTGTTGCATCCGGTTAGCAGCAGTTGTGCTGCCAATGTCAGGATGCCCAGCAGGATGCCTTGCTTAGCAATGGCAAGTACGACAGTTTTTTGTTCCATTTCGTGAGCGTCCTAAAAATATAAAAATAAAATGGTAATTCATATTACCATTTAGTCTAGGGTATCATCTTTATTCAAGTCAATTCATTTTCCGAGCACTACAACATGATCAAATGCGGGCGGCCCAGTAAAGGTAAAGAACAGCTAAGTCGGGATCGATTACTCGATGCTGCGTTGCAGCTTTTTCTCGAGCACGGTTACGGCGACCTGAGTATGGAAACTATTGCCCGAGATGCGCGCGTGTCGCTTCGAACAATTTATAACGAGTTTGGCGGTAAGGCAGGTTTGTTTGGAGCGCTGATAAGGCGTTGCAGTGATCAATTTATCGGCAGCCTGTCTGATGATTTTCCACTGGAGGAAGCGCTGGTTGTGTTCGGGCGGCAATTTTTGTATCGGATTACTCGTCCGGATGTGTTGAGAATGCGGGCGATACTCATCGGTGAATCGCCGCGTTTTCCTGATTTGGCTACTCAATTTTACGAACAAGGGCCTAGACGCACGCTCAATCATCTCAGACAGTTTTTTAGTCGTCAGCAACAAGCTGGGCGTATTGCGGTTATTGATCCTGATTTTCTTGCTGACCAATTTATTAGTGCATTGCGCGGCGAACGTATTCAAAGATTACAGCTCGGTTTAGAGCCGACGCCCGATGAAGCTGAGATCGATGTTTGGGTGCGTCGAACCATCGGCTTGTTTTTACAAGGCTGCATTTTGCCTGGAACAGATTGCAACTAGCTTAATGTTAGGAAGAATTTTGGCAGCTTGGTGGTTTTTATGCAGACGATTATCGTAGTAACGTTTTGATGCGTCCTTGACCGGATGCAAGTCAGCTATAGAATGATTGCATTTCCACAAATACGTCTACGGTCATGTTTATAAATACCCTGCCTATTATTTTTGCGTTTACTCATTTATTTAATCAGCTTGAAATAGGTATTTTTTTAACGTCGATTTTTTTGCTGGTCTACTACAACACGCCGACAGTAGAAAAATATTGGATCCAACCTCAGTATAAAAATGTTTATTTTTTCTTACGAGGCATGTGGCTGGGTAAGGCATCATTAACGTATGCATTTTGGCCGTTTTTTGTATTTGTCAATGCAGCGCTATTTTATGTTGATTACCGGGTAATGAATGTAACTTACACAATTGCCAGTTGGAAGACTGTGCATCTGATGTTGTTGTTACCGATTATTTGGTGGACAACCTCGGTGTGGCGTTGCTCTATTCATTCACGGCATAGGTTATTTAGTGGTGCTGCACGCACCATCACGGTCTTTATGTTTTTGGAATATTTTCTGCGATTTATTATCAGCACAAAATACCCGAATACCTTCTTCGACTGCCGGTTGTTAATTATGGAAATTGGCGATTGTCTGTAGAAAATATTACAAAGTGTACTTAATTTGCCGTTAATGAATGAAAACCACAGCTTGGGAATTTCGAGGTTTTTTTCTGGTAAGTAAGTGATTATTTAAACCATAAAATCAATAGATTATGTTTTTTCTTGATCTGTCTGACCTGGCTTAAAAGTTCTTTTTAGCGCTTCCCGTCCCTTATAGAAGTTTTATAACAAACTATACTTGGTTCACATTTTTGAATCAGCATCATGATATTTCTCATGATGCTGAAAGGTGTAAGTTGAGTTTGGTACCCCCCACTGGTTTATTGAAACTCTAACGTTCAAACATTCAAAACACTATGTTGCTGTTTATTAATGTTTTCAATTCTTAACTTTATGAGATCACTATGTTTGTAATTATCGGATACCTAATTATTTTAGGGTGCGTCTTGGGTGGGTTTTTACTAGCGGGAGGGCACCTTGGCGTATTAATGCAACCTGTTGAGGTGCTTATTATTGGCGGTTCGGCATTTGGTGCTTTTCTTGCCGGTAACTCTATGCATACCGTTAAAGCAGCGCTGGCGGGCGGTACTGCTACGATGAAAAGCAATAAATTTAACAAGGATTTTTATGTTCAATTGCTGTTAAGTTTTAATGCACTAAGTCAAAAAGCGCGGCGCGAAGGGTTACTTGCTTTGGAAGCGGTCATTGAAAATCCAGAAAGTAGCTCGGTGTTTGGTGAGAAAGTGCTGGCTGATCATCATTTGATGGATTTTATTTGTGACAATCTGCGCTTAATCACCACAGGTGTTGATGTTAATCAAT
>JAUYMX010000242.1 GCA_030699345.1 Methylococcaceae bacterium | reverse complement strand
ATTCTACAATAGTCCCACATAACAACGTTTATCAAACATCAATGAAAAGCGAAGATTCCTTTCTTATCAAAAGCCCTACTTACATCATTAACCATTTATCGTTATTGGCCAAAAGTAAGAGCCTTATCTCTGCGCATATCAACAATGAGTCTTTTTTGACCACGTTGATAGAAGTTAGCAAGGAACATAAAGCAATTATTCTCGATTACGGCCCCAACGAAGCGCTAAATCAGAAAGTACTCGCCAACAACATTCAATTCAAAACGGAATATCAAGGCATACAAGTAGCGTTTAGCGGCAACAAAATCAGTAAAATTCGCTATGACGGCGAACCAGCATTTATGATGCCGCTGCCGACTTCAATATATTGGCGAGAACTCCGCCAGTACTATCGAGTAAAATCCCCTCTTTCCAAAGAAAGCTTCTGCGAATTTCACTTACCCGAACAAGAAGAACCTATCGTGCTCAAGCTACACGACATCAGCTTGACCGGTTTTTCTATGCGCATCTATTCCAGCGATCTCGCTGAATTTTTGATTAAAGACTCTCAAGCAGAGTTACTGGTTCCAGGCACACAAATTGAAAAAGCCAAAATTGTATTGGACTCTATTGGAGAAAGTGAAATTACCTTCGAAATTCGCTACAACGATATTGTCAATCCAGAAAAAGTGAACAAGATACAACGCTTAGGCTGCAAATTTACGCAAATAACGCCGGCATTTGAGGGTCTTATTCAGCGTTATATGCAACAAATTCAACGCGAAGAATTACAGAAAAAAGTCTAGGTTGTCGACTAATACACCTGCCATGCAGCGCAATATTTTAACGGTCAGCCAGCTTAATCGCGCAACCGGCCAACTACTTAACGAGCATTTTCTGTCTGTACTAGTTGAAGGTGAACTATCTAATTTCAGCGCACCGTCTTCAGGTCATTTTTATTTCACATTAAAAGACGCCAACGCACAGGTTCGCTGTGCCATGTTTCGCCCACAACAGCGCCGCTTAGCCTTCAAACCGGAGAACGGCAAACAAGTTATCGTCAAAGCACAAGTCAGCTTGTACGAACCCAGAGGCGACTATCAACTCATTGTGGAACATATCGAAGAAGCCGGAGATGGCGTACTCAGACGCGCATTTGAAGCGTTAAAACAAAAACTGGCTACTGAAGGCCTGTTCGATGCTGTACACAAACAAAACCTGCCCACGCTACCCCGATGTATTGGCTTAATTACCTCACCAACCGGCGCGGCCATCCACGATGTTTTAACCGTGCTAAAAAGACGTTTTCCGGCTGTGCCTGTGATCATTTACCCAGTTGCCGTGCAAGGCGACAACGCTAAATATGACATTGCCAACGCAATTGCTACGGCCAATCAACTCCGGCAATGTGACGTGCTGATTGTTGGCCGTGGCGGCGGTTCCCTGGAAGATTTATGGGCATTTAATGAGGAAATCGTTGCCAGGGCTATTTTTGCCAGCACCATACCAATTATTTCTGCTGTCGGCCATGAAACCGATTTCACAATAGCCGACTTCGTTGCCGACTTGCGAGCCCCAACCCCCTCAGCAGCTGCCGAACATGCAAGTCCTGACCAACAACAATGGCTAATCCGCTTTGTACACTTGGAAGAACGTTTACAACAACAGCTGCAACGAAAACTCAATCAGCAAAAACAATCGCTAGACTGGCTAACCAAACGCCTGGAGCAACAACATCCTCGGGCTATCGTGCTGCGCAATTTACAACGCATGGATGAGCTTGAAGGTCGCCTTAATTTAGCCATACAAACTCGGTTAGCTCGTCAATCATCAGAACTTGCCACCAAAACGGCGACGTTGTGGCGATACAACCCCGCCAATACCCTAGCCAGCTACAAACAACGCCTGAATTATCTCAACAAACAGCTTACTGCCAGCAGTCGGCAAAAACTTCAGGTTTGTCAGCAACGCTTAGCTAATGTCAGTCAAACGTTACACGTCGTTAGCCCATTGGCCACCTTAAATCGTGGCTACACGCTGACCTTAGCCCCGGATAGCGGCAAAGTCATCAGATCGGTTAAACAGTTGGCGGTAGGTGATATTGTTGAAACTCGTCTTGCCCAAGGCCGCTTTACCAGTCAGATCAAACAAATCAAACCAGACTGACCCAGAATTAGTTGAAATTGTTCAACAACGGCCAGCGCTGCAACTCTCGATAACAAACGCCTTCCGGCTCACTACTTGATTGTACTAAACAAAATGCATCGGCACGCCAGACGATAGGGGTTATAGCTTGCTCCGGGGCTGACTGTGCATGCCTGCTCAAGGTAATATGTGGAACGTAAGGGCGAGGATCAGTTTGTAAGCCAGACTGTCTGGCAAGCGCATCCAGCTTGCTTGCCAAATCGATAATTTGCGGGGGAATGTCTTTACAGGTAAGGCAGCAAATTTTGGGTTGTTGCCAGTAATTGAGGCTCTCAAAAGTTAATTCAAACGGCTCAACACTGATGTCACATGCATGCTGTTTGATCGCCGTTGCTGTGGTTTGATCGACAGTGCCTAAAAATACCAAGGTGACATGGAGATTATTCGGTACGACAGGTTTGCCTGCTTGCGCAGAAAATGTTGCCGTTAAGCGGGTCAGTATCTGGCGAGTTGCTTCATCAGGCCACAAGGCAAAAAACAGTCGCGAATAAGCTTTACCGTCATCGCCACCTGTCGTTTGCACGGTTTATTTTCTCCAGAATTCCGGCACGAATAAAATAACAATCGAGAAGATTTGCACCCGACCTAGCAGCATTGCAAACATGCAGACACCGGTTTGAAAGTCAGTCAGGCTGGCATAATTGCTTGCCGGCCCCACTTGATTAAGACCGGGACCGGCATTGTTAAAGCAAGCAATAATTGCCGAAAAAGCACTGATAAAATCCATGCCGCTCAATAACAGCATGAACACCAAAATAACAATGCTAATGAAGTATAAAAAAATGAAGCCTGTCACTGAGTTAACAATATTGTTGTTAACAACCGTGTCGCCAATCTTCATGGATTTAACCGCATAAGGATGAATAAATTTAAACAGTTCCAAGCGAGCTTGCTTCACCAGAACGATGGTTCTTATCATGCGAATGCCTCCGCCGGTAGAGCCGGATGAGGCGGAAATGCAACATAGAAACAACATCCACATCGGTACAAAAATTGGCCATTGATTAAAGTCCTGACTAGCGTAGCCGCAGTCGGTGGCAATTGTTATTAGATTAAAAGAAGCATGCCGCAGAGCTGTGTAAAAATCTGGATAAGTACCCGCATGCCACAACACAGTAGCTGTTACCAAGCTACTTCCCAGCATTAATATAAGAAACGCTCTTGCTTCTCGGTCGTCAATATAAGAGCTGAATGACTTTTTACGGAAGGCCACAAAATGGGTGGCGAAGTTGATTGCCGCCAATAATTGAAACACTGTCAGCACTAGTTCAATGGGCAGTGAATTGAAATAGCCAATACTATTATCATGCGTGGAAAAGCCGCCTAAACTCATCGCCGAAAAAGCATGACAAATGGCGTCGAACCAGTCCATTCCAGCCAAACGTAAAGCGATAATGCAAGCCATCGTAATGCCCGCATAGACCATCCATAGTGCCTTTGCGGTTTGCGCTATACGCGGTGGTAAGTCAGATTCTTTTACCGTGCCCGGCGATTCCGCTATATACAACTGCATACCGCCAATTCCTAGAATTGGCAAAATAGCCACGGCGAAAATAATGATGCCCATGCCTGCAATCCAGTTGAGTTCATGACGCCATAGATTGATCGACATCGGCAATTGGTCAAGCCCGCTTAATATGGTCGCGCCGGTTGTGGTCAAGCCGGAAACAGTTTCAAAATATGCGTCAATAAAACTAAGCTCCGGCATGTACATCATTAACGGCAAGGTACAAAACACTGGGATAACAGACCAGGTAGTTGCCACCATTAAAAATCCCGTTTGCCGAGATACTTTTTTGGGCGTGCGCAATGTCGGAAAAAACATCAACACACCAAAGGCTAAAGTGATCAAAGTACCAAACAAAAAAGCATCGGTAGCTCCGTCTTGTACGACTTCAGAAGTCAGCAAACAGGTAGACATTAAGCCGCTAAAGCCGATGGTCACTAGGCCAAAAATATGGACAATAGTAAGAAATACATTCATGAAAGCGTTTAAATTTTATGCAGCACACGCCTGACAGATAACAAGACCTGCAAGCTCTGATTACCAAAGTAAAACTGCTGCGAACTGAATAATGCCAGGCCAAATACGAACGGCGGGCGGTGCAAGGACATCGTTTTGAGCATTTGCTGCTACAAAGGTTGGAATTTCTTCTCGATGTTGACGACCAGTTTTTTATCCATCGCGAACATCACCACATGATCACCATCTTCAAATAAAGTCTCATGATGAATGGAAATGACTTGGCTGTTACGAATCAATGCCCCCATCACAATACCTTCC
>JAUYMX010000241.1 GCA_030699345.1 Methylococcaceae bacterium | reverse complement strand
GGCCATGTTAAGCTACGTAATGATTGTTTTAAAAGTTGGCTGGCGGTTGCAAAGCAACAAACGCATCCCGTCTTAATTGCTGAAGAGTGGCAAAAATTGCCTGAAGGTCTGTTGCTGTTTTGGATCACCTCCTGGGTAGTTGATTTAATTAAATGCGCTTACGACAAAGCAGCTGATCTTTATAACCCCGACCTTATCAAGCCCTTGCAGGAACTGACTCAGCAACTAAACTTAAAAAAACTTTATAAGTTGTATGATTTATTACTGCTCAATCGACAACTGCTTGATACGCAAATCAACAAGCAGTTGATGTTTGAAGACATCCTGATTCACTGGCAAGAACTTAATCGAGGTACACACCATGGCTGAAGCACCCCCCAGGCAAGGCATATTGTCACTTTCTATTAAAGATAAAAGCGCGTTGTATGCCGCTTACATGCCCTTCGTCATTAACGGCGGCTTATTTATACCGACAAATCGCAACTATGAAATGGGCCAAGAAGTATTTATGTTGCTTAATTTGATGGAAGAAACAGAGCGTTTACCCATCGCCGGGAAAATAATCTGGAAGACCCCGACTGGCTCAGAAGGCTATCGCGCTGCTGGTATTGGGGTGCAATTCAGTGACCAAGACTGTGGGATGGCACGTAATAAACTTGAAACCTATTTGGCCGGCGCATTAGAGAATGATCGCGCGACCCATACGATGTAACTTCTTACTTTAATTATTAACCATGCTTATAGAGTCCCACTGCCATCTCGATCGTTTAGATCTTGCGCCATACAACCATGATTTTTCCTGCTTCATGAATGAAGTAAAAAATCAGCATATTGAACACCTTTTATGTATAGCAATTGATCTGGAAGCCTATCCAGCCATGCTGGAGCTGGTTTCGCCTTATGCGCAAATATCCGTTAGCGTAGGCGTACACCCGAATGAACAAGACGGCAAAGATCCCAGTGTTGATGAGCTTATAGCCTTGGGTAGTCAAGATAAGGTTATTGCTATCGGTGAGACAGGGCTTGATTATTTTCGTAGTGAAGGTGACTTAAGCTGGCAGCAACAACGTTTCAGAAATCATATCAATGCCGCAAAAGCTCTGAAAAAACCGTTAATTATTCATACTCGCGAAGCGAAACTGGATACCTTGAGAATATTAAAGGAAGAAGGTGCTGGTGAAGTGGGTGGGATTATTCACTGCTTCACTGAAGATTGGGAATTTGCAAAGCAAGCAATGGATTTGAATTTTTACATTTCCTTTTCCGGCATTGTGACATTCAATAGCGCCAAAGAAATTAAAGAAGTCGCTAAAAAAGTGCCTGCCGA
>JAUYMX010000235.1 GCA_030699345.1 Methylococcaceae bacterium | reverse complement strand
CATTACTTTGGAACATGCTTGGTTAAGACTTAGCCAACATGTTCGCCCTGGTAGTTTGGTTTACATCATCAGTGATTTTCGCGGCGTCGATGCTAAAGCGGAAAGTCATTTGGCTAAGCTGGCTCAGCATTGCGATGTGGTGCTGATTTTTATATATGACCCATTGGAAAGCAGTCTACCAAGCAGCGGGCGTTATCGTTTTACCGACGAACAACGCGAGGTGATTTTTGATGCCAACGATCAACGACAACTGATTAATTACCAGCAACATTTTGAGCAACGCTTACAACAGGTACAACAAATAGCTAAAAAAAAGGCGATGATGTTTGTGCAATGCAGCACCACCGATGACCCTATCCAAGCATTAAGACGGTCAAGATAATCATGGAAGCCCAGCAACTCCCGCTTAAAGATATACACATACCCGACGCTATTATCTGGTGGCCACCGGCAATCGGTTGGTGGCTAGTGGCACTGTTGGTTATTTTATTGATAGCTGGTGGTATTTGGTTTTACAAACGTTTGACCCGCAAAACAGCGATTAAAACTGCGAAAAAGCTGCTACTGAGCATCAAACAAAATACCGAAATTAAAAACCAACAAAAACTGGTTGAACTGTCCAAATTGCTGCGGCGTGTTGCGGTTAGTAACTTGCCACGGAGCAGAGCAGCTGGCTTGACCGGTCAAGACTGGCTATTGTTCCTCGATAGCTCAGTCAAAGGTACACCTTTCAGCGAGGGTATTGGTCAATTATTGGCTAATGCGCCGTATCGAAACACTTCGCCGAGTGATGGCGAAATCTCCCAACTCCTTAGTCTTTGCCAAGATTGGCTTAACGCACAAGTAACACCAAAAAAATGATTCACTTCGAATGGCCCTGGCTGTTAACCGTTTTACCTCTACCTTTATTAATTCGTTGGCTGTTACCCGCCAGCCAATTAGCCGAACAAGCGGCATTAAAAGTACCGTTTCTTGACGATTTTGCCGGCTTTGAAAGCCGGGCTTTATCGCCGCAAAAACCTTGGCGGTTATGGCTGGCAATAGCTGCTTGGGTGTTGTTGGTAACTGCCGTCAGCAGGCCGCAATGGTTGGGCGAACCTATTGAACAAACGGTAAGCGGCCGCGATTTAATGCTGGCCGTGGATTTGTCCGGCAGTATGGAAGAACAGGATTTTGTCATCAACAAGCAGCGAGTCGATCGCTTGACCGCCACCAAATTTGTTGCCGCCGATTTTATTAACCGCCGCGTCGGTGATCGAGTGGGACTTATATTGTTCGGTACCCAAGCCTATTTACAGACGCCGTTAACCTTTGACCGCAAAACTGTCATCACCTTATTAAATGAATCGGCTATCGGTTTGGCTGGTGACAATACTGCCATTGGTGATGCGATTGGCTTGGCGGTTAAGCGCCTTAAAAATCAACAAGCTAATAGCCGGGTGTTGATATTGCTCACCGATGGCGCCAACACTGCGGGTGAAGTATCGCCAATTAAAGCCGCTGAATTGGCGGCAGAAAACCAACTAAAGATTTATACCATCGGCATAGGCGCCGATGAAATGCAGGTGCGTAGCTTTTTTGGCTCACGCACCGTCAACCCGTCGCGCGATTTGGATGAAAAAACCCTGACCGCCATTGCCGACACTACCGGCGGCCGTTACTTTCGTGCCAGAAACACCGAAGAATTAGACAAAATTTACCAATTGCTGGATGAGCTGGAGCCGGTCGAAAAAGACAAGCAATATTACCGGCCGCGCAGCGAGCTTTACCCATGGCCACTTGGGTTGGCGTTAGCACTGGCTGTAGCTGTTTGTTTGTCCCGATTTGCTTTCCGGGGGAAGTTGTTATGAATCTGACTGAACTGCATTTTATTAGACCGTATTGGTTGCTTAGCCTGATTCCGTACCTGGTTATTTTGTCGGCGCTATTAAAAAACAAGCTTCAACAAGGCAACTGGACTCAAGTTTGCGATGCCGAATTGTTACCTTATTTATTGCAACAAAAAGCTGTAAAACAAAGTCGCCTGCCATTAACTACCGGAGCGATTGCCGGGTTGTTGAGCATTGTCGCCTTGGCTGGCCCGACTTGGCAGCGCTTACCCTCGCCGGTGTTCAAAAACGATTCTGCAGTGGTTATTGCCTTAGATATTTCGCGCACCATGGATGCTCAAGACCTTAAACCCAGCCGCTTAATTCGTGCCCGCTACAAAATTGCCGACATACTCAAACGTCGTAAAGATGGCCAAACTGCACTACTGGTATATGCCGGTGATGCGTTTACGGTGACGCCGTTGACCGATGACAACAACACTATCGACAGCCAATTGTCGGCACTGGATACCAGTCTGCTGGCGTTCGCGCCCGGTCGCAATACTGCATTAGTGCTAAAAAGAGCAACGGAATTGTTACGCCGGGCGGGTGCATTATCAGGGGATATTATGTTAGTAACCGATGGTGCCGATTTGGATAACGCCTTGCCAGCCGTTAACGCATTGGAAAACTATCGATTGTCTGTACTGGCTGTCGGCAGTGAAGATGGCGCGCCCATCGCCTTGCCCGAAGGCGGCTTTGTTAAAGACAAACAAGGCAATATCGTTATTCCGAAAATGGCTGTAGATGAGTTGGCGAGTTTGGCCAAGGCTGGCAATGGCGTTTTTCAAACGATCAGTGCTGACGATCGCGACATTGAAACATTATTGGCAAACATCGAAAAACCCAACGAACAGGGGCGCGAAAATAACAACATGCTGTTGGACCAATGGGACGATAAAGGCCCGTGGCTGTTATTGTTAGCGTTGCCTTTAGCCGCACTGAGCTTTAGAAAAGGGCTGCTCTGTATTGGCTTATTACTGCTGTTGCCGTTACCTAAAAACAGCTATGCAGTTGAATGGCAAGACTTATGGTTGAACAAAAACCAACAGGCTCAAGAAGCCTATAAAAACAATCAATTTGAACAAGCAGCGGAGAAATTTGAAAGTCCCGACTGGAAAGCCGCTGCGCAGTACAAGGCCGGTCAATATCAACAAGCTGCAGACACTTTAAGCAACAGCAAGACTGCAGATGCCGCTTATAACCAAGGAAATGCGTTGGCGCAACAAGGGCAATTGGAAGAAGCTATCAAAGCTTACGAAAAAGCCCTGCAACTAGATCCGAACAACAGCGATGCCAAATACAATAAAGAGCTGGTAGAAAAAGAACTGGAAAAACAAAAACAGCAGCAACAGCAAGAAAATAAAGATCAGAAAAAAGACGATCAACAAGATAAAAAAGATCAATCTAAAGAAGATTCCGATAAGAAAGACGACAAGGATGGCAAAAAGTCTGAATCGTCAGATGAGCAGCAAAAATCAGATCAAAAATCTGAATCTTCCGAACAGCAACAAGAAAAAGACTCAGAAAAACAGCCTGAGAAACTCGAGCAACAAGAAGAAGCTAAACCACAAGAGCAGCCAAAAAAAGCTGAAGAAAATAAACCGGAAGCCGAGCCGGCTAAATCAGACGAACAAAAGCAGGAAGAACAACAAAAGGCGCAACAATCTGCCGCTCAGCAGCAAGAAAAACCCAAGGATGAAACCGAACAAGCTAACCAGCAATGGCTGAACAGAATCCCCGACGATCCGGCGGGTTTGTTACGGCGTAAGTTTGAATATCAATACAAATACGAATACCAGCGTAAGCGTAATCGCCAAGGTGATAATTAGTTATAGAGTTCAGACTTGAATTTATATTGAACGCTCAAAATTTTGACTAAAAGCGAAATTCAAATGTAGGGTGGGCACGTTTTTCTGTGCCCACGCGGAAATTCTAAATGTTTAGCGTGGAGGTTAAAACTCTTCCCAATCGTCGCTACTGGCTGCTTTAGCAGGTTGCGACTTTGGTTTAACCGGTGAATTAACGTCTTTTTTCAAGCGCATAACGGCTATGCCAACGTCATTGGATGCATTGCTAAATGCCGACCCTCCAGCCAACATATGATCGGCCTCTTGGTATTTCTTGGCATTGATAGTTGTAGCGATTTTTCCTGCTTCAACATGAAATGCTGCATGTTTGGCGACGCATTCGATAAAGCTGGCACGCTGGCCGACCTGTGCTTTGGCGTCTCCATACAGCCATTTACCAAAATCACAGCAGTTATCTTTTGAGATTGTGGCTGCATCAAGGACTTCTTTTTGGGTTATCGCTGCACGCAACTTAACTTTCCATGCAGAATGTTTTTCCAATACCTCTTCAAAATTAATAGTTGATGTAATTGGCGCAGGCGCTGATTGCGGTTGGTAAGTTTGCACTTTAACAGGCGCGGCGGGTTTGTTGGTAAATGAGCTAACGCTAGCCGTGGCTCGATGACTAGAACGTCCGCCACTTTGGCCATCGACGTTAAATTGCCCAACGGTTGCTGTTAAGTTTTGGGTTTGCTCTTCCAGAGATTCTGCAGCGGCGGCGGCCTGCTCAACCAAGGCGGCATTTTGCTGAGTGACATCATCCATTTGCCCGATAGCGAGATTTACCTGTTCGATACCGGCAGTTTGCTGCACCGAAGCCGAGGCAATTTCGGACATAATCACGGTCACACCATGGATAGAATTAACAATCTCGCCCATGGTTTTGCCGGCATGCGTTACCAGGCGAGTACCGTCTTCTATTTGCTCCACGGAATCGCCAATCAGGTTTTTAATTTCTCCAGCCGCGGCAGCCGCGCGTTGCGCTAAATTGCGCACTTCTCCGGCAACAACTGCAAAGCCACGGCCTTGCTCACCGGCACGGGCGGCTTCGACAGCCGCATTAAGGGCCAGGATATTGGTTTGAAAAGCGATACCGTCGATCGTGCCAATAATATCCACGACTCTACGTGAAGAATCATGGATAGATTCCATGGTTTGCACGACTTGCCCAACTACCTGCACGCCTTTAGCTGCAACATCGGTCGCATTGACTGCCAACTCATTGGCATGTTTGGCATTTTCGGTATTGTGATGCACGGTAGAGGTAAGCTCTTGCATGCTGGCGGCGGTTTCTTCCAAGCTGGCGGCTTGTTCTTCGGTACGATGTGATAAATCATTATTGCCGGCAGCGATTTCTTTGGCGGCATTGCTGATCGAATCACTCGCTTCTTTGATTTCACCAATCATGGTTTTCAAGTTTTCTACCGTGGTATTTAAGCCTTCTTTTACTTGGCCAAACGTGCCGGGATCGTCTCTGGTAACGGTTTGGGTAAGATCACCGGTCGCCAGGGCTTTGGCAACGCGCACGGTATCGTCAAAAGCGTGTTCACAAGTGGCGACTAAGGTATCTATATCAGTCAATATGTCTTTAAAAACAAACTCAAAGCGGTCTGCATGGCTACGTTTTGAAAAATCACCTTTTACTCCGGCTTCAACCAACGACTTGATTTCATTATTAACAGAAAGCAGCGCTGTTTTAACGGCATCTACTGCATTAGTTACTTTAGCTTTGTCACCGGGCAGGCGGTCCATTTCATGAGAGAAATCACCTTTAGCATACTCACCCACAATCTCGACAACTTGCATTTTTACCGCGACGTGAGCGGCGACCAGCTGATTTATTTCACTTGCCATCTTGCCGTAAGTACCGGGGAATTTTGAGGCATCGATTTGTTCATAAATCCAGCCTTCTGCGTGCTTTTTGGCCATCAGATTTTGTGCTGAAACCAAGTCATTAATAGCCGTTTGCAAGTTTTTCATATCTGACAACAAGCTATCGGTGTCGCCAGGTTTAAGACTGATGACATTATTCAGTTGGCCGAGTGCAACCTTATTGACTAAATCGGCAACATCTTTAGGCTCGCCACCCAATTGCTTCATCAAATTACGGATGACTATCAAACCAAATACGGTGGCTAAAACTAAAGCCAAAACTATCAAAATAATATTAACTAATAACGTTTGCTCAAAATCCGATACAGCGTTTTCGTATTCTTGCTTGGCAACGTCGGCTTGTAATTGTTTTAATTTATCCATCGCCGCCATGACTTTATCGGCTTTAGGCCCTAGCTCTGCCGTCATGAAGATGTTGGCTTCGCTATATCGGCCTTGGCTATAGAGTTCTTTGGCTACTAATACGTTATTTTTTAAAAAATCCTGTATTAATTGATGTGCTTCATGAGCTAATTCTGTTTCGTTTGCTGATAGATTATTTGTTGAGAAAGCCTCCCAAAGCTTATTAATAACAACAATGTTTTGATCAATGTTATTACTGTGATTAGACAGGGCACTTTGATGATTTTTACTCTCTTCCAGCCGCAGATCATGCTTGCTAGCTAAATTCAACTCGATGACATTGCTCGTTAATAAATCTAAAATTTCTGCCAACTGAACTAAAGGGACTGTTCGGTTGATATACACCGTGCGTAATCCAGCATTGGAATCGTTCATGCCCTTTAGGCCAACGATACCAATGAGTATTAAAAATGCCGATAAAAAACCAATAAGAGCAAATAGACGGGCTTTGATGGTGAGATTATTAAACATGATGGCAATACCTGCTTACTTTGAAAATGGCGTTTAACTGAGCGCGATGGCTAACTAAACGAATTCCAGAAGTATAGTCACAAAACTGGTAATGGTAATTGTGGCGGAGTATTTTGTAGGAGTTATCCGTTATGGCTGGGGTATTAGCGTTTATCGGTAGCCTTTGTTTAAACAAGTAAACACTTACTGAGTGATTAACTGATACCCGCTTTGGTACACGATAATCTGGTACTGGGAAATCGTATGCAACAAAAAAGCCGCATGGTTAGCGGCTTCTATTTGTTTTTGGGGTCGTGTGGTGCTGCTTGTTACTTTACTCAACGTTTTGTATTTGAATCTACAGTGAGTAGATAACTTATTGATATATAAAATTATTGTTTTTGTTAGTATTTTCACTGGTACGCGCCTTGGTACACATAAAACGGGCGCTTACGTGTTACTGAATGATATTAAGTGAACCAAGGCAATAATTAACATGATTACTTCTGAAGACATTATTAAGGCGCTAGAAACTCTGATTTATAAAGAAGCTATTACAGATCATGACGAGAAAACGGCCATAGCCGCTACATGTGCTTTGTTCAATTGCTTGTGGCTTAATTTTCGTGGCCAATTGATGTATATACCCACGGTGGATAGAGAAGCGATAACGCGCCGCAACGAATCAATTTTTAATGATTTTACAGGCGTTAATCAAAGTGAGTTGTCGATAAAATACCGCTTAAGCGTTCAGCAAATATATTCGATTATTAAAAAAATGAGGGCCGCTAACACTCAGAAACAAGGCCACAATGATTCCGGGTTGCCACAACAAAAGCGGCCATTAGTGTTAGTGGTAATTTATGAATATTTGCCGGTCGAATTGGTAAAGGCCGGGGTATCTGAAAGCGCGGCTTTGATGCTATCTAAAAAAATTGCATTGCGTCTATGCCTACAATTTCCCGGTGTTTCCGTTTGCATATCTGATGAAATAATGAAAAAACGGCAAGAAAAAGGAAGTTTTATTTGCTTTAAAAGGTGAAAGCTATAAAAAGCTATCCCGAAAAAAACCGCATTATTCCGTTTAATCCCGGTTAGATACATTTTAATAAGTAAGCGGCAATATACAATCAAGCGTATTGGTATTTGGTCGATGAAAGGGCCCTCACTCCAAAACGCTCTTGGCGGGCGATCGATTACGGTATTGAAGAGCGCTTCACCATAACAGACCCCATTTTCATTAAATAACCCTAAGCGGCGCCGGATTCGAACCGGATCATACAATCACTTTCGCGCCTGTAACCGTTCCCATTGGAAACAACCGCTCATGGCTCGAATAGTATAATTGACCTGGAAAATTAATAGAGGTGTAAATGATTGAGAGAATGGATAGTGTTATTTTCGAGATTATGCAGCAATGTCCCGAGGTTGAATGGCTTGAACGTTGCCGTGAGGCGCTTCCTGAATGCACTGATGGCGAGATTTTGAGCGCAATCGAGATTTTTTCAGGCGGTGATATTAAGGCGATATAAAACAATCAGATGCTTAATTATTTTTGCATGCAATAACCATGAGCGGCGCCGGATTCGAACCGGATAATACCGGCGTTTTCACGCACGTAACCGTTCCCATTGGAAACAACCGCTCACGGCTCGAGCAGTATAATTGTTAGCTATCAAATAAATCCAGCTGCTTAACTGCGTTGGTATCTTCAAGCAGTGGCATGATTTCGGCTTTATGTTGGCGCATGGCATCAATGAAAAAATCAGCGCCTTCAACTCTTTTTCTGCCAGTGCTGTAAACCAACAAGCCGCCTTCTCTGCTGAGTTTAAAGCCTGATTTTTGGCAAAGGTCGATAAAGTAACTTGCATCAAAACGCATAACCGCCCCCTTATGGGTAACGTTGGAACAAAAAAGGCAACCTGTAATGGTGTTTTACAGATTGCCGGGCTTGGTAGATTATTAAAATTTGGCTAAATGGTGCCTTTTTTAGCGCTTGTTTTTTTGGGTCTGGGTGGTGATTTTTCCAAAACAGGTACGGACAAAACGGACAAATTCTGCAAGCCGCGCCGTTGCTGGGTTTCGTCTGTTTTTTTAGTTACGGACAAATTACGGACAAAATACGGACAAATTACATTTTGATGCTTACGTTTTGAATTTGTCCGTAATTTGTCCGTAGTATATAAAACACCATTAAACCTAAGCGCGGCGCGGCCTGTAGAATTAATTAATTTGTCCGTACTGTTTTTCAACGTGTAAATCTTCTTCGGCCTTCCGGCATGGCTTTTTTTAACTTCAATTTGTTCAATTCGGCGGGGATTTTCGGCTAATAAATAACTCAAAGCACCATTTATTTTTTCACTGCTACCGTTTTTCTGGAAGCAATCGTTAATCAACTCCCGCATTCCTGAACCTTCAGGCCGCAACTGCAAAAACGCTATGATTTTGGCGGCGTTTTGCCGGGTCTCTGCCTGCTGGGTGTTATTGGCTTTATCGGCAAAGACAAACTTAACGGTATTGATTGCGTAGTTTATCCACTCCAACGCCGTTTGCAGGTGGCAAGCTTCAATAACGCGGGTTTGATCGGTAAGCGCAAACAACATAGCCAAACGTAGCGCATACGGTGCCCGGCGTTCGAGCATGGCGGTGATAAAGTCGCTTTCCAGTGGTCGCCTAAGTTCTTGGTAAACCTCTGTATAAAGCGCTTTAGTGGCTTGGCTTAAGTTCATTTCTAAGCCGTTTTTACTGTTTGGATAGCCACCTTTGGCAAAGTGGATAACATCCATTGTGCTAGTGGCCAGCTCATCAATAAGCCGTTCTGGTGTCGGTGTGGGGAACGGTACAAAGCCGGTATTTTCTGCCCAGATCATCAAGAACCGATTAGCAAAGCCGTTGGACATTTCCCGAGCATTTAACAGGCTGTTAAGCTCGCCCGGTGTGATGTTGCCATGAATGCCTATATGGGGGCTGGTAACGCCTACCGGCTTGCTTTTGGTGGCCGGTTTAATATCGCCGCCGTCCCATGCGTCGCGCAATGCAGAAGATAAGGTGTTACCTTCGCGTTTGGCTTGGCTCAACACGTTGGCAAATTCGCTTTCGACAATCCAAAGCCGTTTGTCAATAATCGCCGGGCTTTCACCGTGGCCATCATGCGCCAGCATTGCTAAACCTTCTCGGGATGATAAGCCGCCGCTGTATTTCAGCCCTAACAAGCTACTGTCACGCCTTTCAATGCGTTCTCGAATGCGTTGGGTAAGCTGTTGAGAATCGCCCTTTCCACCGCGCCCAGATCGGCCAATGTGCAGCGTAAAAAGCCGGGGGTGGTGATAGGTGTTATTAATCAATAAAAACGTGTCACGGCCCACATTCGCACCCAGAAACGATAAGTAAGCGGTAGCCGCTGCCACTGGGTTGGTTTCTGTGCCGGTGGCGGCAATCATAGCCAATTCGCCCACTATGCCGTAAAACATGCCCGGTGTGGGTTGTGGGGGTGCGATAACAGTATCTTCCATCATGTCATCATGAAAGCCGCCCACAATGCCACTTAAGTAATTTTCGTTTGAACCCTCAATTTTTTTAGTGCTGCCATGAATACGCGCCTGTTTAATTGCCTGCTTTGTAATTGGCTTGGTGAGTGCCTCAAGTGCTGCTAATTTGTCTTGAGCGCTCATTTTTTAGCACCGCTGTGTTTTTTTGCTTTGAGTTGTTGGCGGTATGTTGCCGCGTCACAAAGCGCGGTTTCGTAATCATCGCCGTCCATGCCTTGCAACGCTAATGCTTCGGTGTGTAATTCGGCATGAATACCGGCTTTCTCTGGGTCGGTTAAAAAGCCATTGCGCCGGCCTAAATCAATGTCGATAGATTCAAGATGACTTTGCGCCTCCATACCCAATAAGGACAAATTGCGAATAGCTAAGCCAAGATTGCCAAGATCATCTTTGCAAAGCTCTGATGGATTAGCCGCGCCAATAATGGCACCAATACCGGCCAGCCCTGATAGACACTCAAAGCCCATGCTTTCAAGGCGGCATTGCATTTGCTGCAAACCTTTTGCATCGGTTGGAAAAAGTTTAGTATTTGGGTCTTTGCTGCCCAGTATCAGCCCCAAATTAAACACGTCGGAAAATGCGCGGGTGCCTGACAATTCAAGGTTGCCTTGGTTATCAATGGCGGTGGATGGGTTTAGAGTAGTTTTGATGGTGCTCATTATTTGCCCTCCTTGGTGATGGCTTTAATTTGTTGTTCGATTTGATATAGGGTGTCATCGTTCCAGCCTGACACATGCCGAATATGGATGATTTGATGAAAGAGCCTAAAGCCTTCAGCATCCAACTTGATAAGCTCGCCGAGGCTGTGGCCGAAGGGCTCACCGGTTCGGTAAGCACTGATATACGCATCCGCTAAAAACTGCCCAGAGTGGCCCCCGTCGGCAACACGTTTTAACAATAACTCTTGCTCTAAGGGTAACGGCTCTAAGCCTCGTTCTTGCTCTATTTTATTGAGTAAATCATCAAGTGAAATTCGCCGGGGTGGTTCAGCGTTAAAGCCGGTTTCAACCGCTTTCGGTGTTATGGCCACAAGCATTTTTTTTGCAGTATCAAGCAGCTTTTCGGCATCTTCAACCATGGCCGCCGCGCTTTTTGGGCTTGGAATTGTGAATACCGTCATCATTTCGAACGACTCCCGTGCTTGTCTAAAACTCCAAGTAAGCGCTACCAAGTAACGCTTGGCTTCATCGTTAATGGGCGGAAGGTTAACGCCTTGAGGCGCATATGTGGCTGGGTAGTTTTGAGCACTCATAGCAACGCCCCCATTTTTGAGAACTTAAGCGCTAAGGTGCCCGGTATTTCAGCAATTAAACCGCTGGCTTGCTCGAAGGTTAAATCTTGGCAGATTACGCACGGCCCTTGCGGGGTGCGTTTAATCAGGTTAAACAGGGATTGATAATGGTGGGTTTTGGTTTGGCTGGATATAGCTGGATTTGTGGCGTGATTACGCATTGCGGGTACTCCTTTGAAGAGGAAATAAACCGCCGCCCTTTGGTTCGAATCGCTGGGTGGCGGACTGTATCAGGTTCGAACTACCGGCAAAGGAACCGGCCAACCTTTTAAGGGGTTGCCCAATACAGCCCACCATTGAAAATACACGTTGGCATAGTGCCATTTGTGTTTTTGATGGGTACAAAAAAACCACGTGTGATTGTGGCCTTTTGTGGCCTTTGTGCGGGGTTCGAATCCCGGTCGCTGCTGTGGCAACGACGGGGCAGATCATCGCCGCATTGTTTGCCGGTGTCAAGTGGTGCGTGTTGGGTGTCATTGAAAAAGCGCCTTGCGGCCTGTAGACTTGGCCGCGCTGGTTATTTGATAGATGATTGGTAACAGTTCAGCTAAAGCCTCGGTAAATTGCGGTTTTCCGGGGCTTTTTGTTGCCTTTTAGAAGTCTAAAAAATCCACATTGCCGGGAAGATCGGCTTGCGAATACTGCACCGTTTTAAGATTGGTTTTGATCGGCAAGGCCTGCCGTTTTTCATAGCCCGGCCCGTAGTGGTCATGGATATATTTCAACGTGGGTTTAAATCCCATATCGAAAAGGGTTTTGTCTTTTTCAGCCTTCTTTTTTAAATCTTCCGGCTGTTCAGTTTTACGCCATACGCGCGGCGGCGCTACGTTGTCGCCGTCGTTGTAAAACGTAAGCCACCTTGCAACGGTGCGATTAAAAGAACCACAAATCAAATCGGCATCCGCTTTTATTAAGTCATTTCTAACTTTGCTGGCGTTTTTCTCGCCACCTAAGCGCCCTGGCGTTGCATCGGTGGTTCCAGTGTGACCAAGATATATTTTTGAGATTGTCGAGTTCATGCGGTCATAGAGGGCCGCATAATCTGCCGAACCATTGCGGGTGGCTTCCAGCAATTCTATTTGCATACCTTCCGGCATAGTTATAGCGGTGCTGGATTGAATAGCGCCAAGGGCTTGCAGCAAGCGTGTTTTTTCCTTGTCGTTGGCCCCGGCTGGGTATTTACCGACGGCGGTCGGTTGGCCGAACTTTTCCAAAAATTGCAGCCAGAACTTGAAGCCATTTTTTTTGAAGTAAACCGGCCAATATAGGTAGTTGGCCAAGCCGAACCCTTGGGGATAATCATCATGATCGGCCCCACAAGAAAACGCCCAGAACTTGCCGGGTGGCAAGGCTTCACCGTCTAATAAATTGCCGTGGGTTCTCATTCTCAACTCGCCAGACGGTAAAAAGCCAAACCGGTTTCTATTTTTTACCTTAATGTCAGAAAGCGTTATTTCGCGGCCATCGGTTGCCCACAAACATTCAGAAACTGCATATCCATAAAGAACCGCTGACAACATCTTTTGGGTTTTACTATCCCATTCAAGGCGCTTTAATAACGCATCAAGCCTATCAGCGGCTTTTTTTGCTTGTTGGCTGCTGTCGCCCGGCAATACCTCCCACTCTTTAGCAATAAGGGCATGTTCTCGATGATTACGGCAAGTTTTTACTTGATCGTCTCGGGCTATATCCTCATGCGGCATAATATCGGCGGCAAGCAGCGCATTGTCAGGAAGAAAGCCTCGGGTTATGTCTCGACCGTTGCCAGTGGTCGCGATTTCCATCATGTTTGGCCGCATGGGGTTATAGCTCCTCAATTCCAAGCGTTAATAAGATTTCGTCAATATCGCTTTGTGTGTAGCCTTTATGGGTGTATTTGTCGATAAAGTTCGTGCTTATATTGCCAGTTTCTGAATACCTTACTTGTGGCACCAAAATGGCGCCTGACACATTAGAAAAACCAGTATCTTTTTTAATACCTACCTTAAAAATTAGCGCATTCAAGACCAAAAATTTCTTAATGCTTGTTAGCAACTGCTTTGCCGCTGCTTCGTACTTTTGGGCTTCAATTTCTGCGTACTCGTTAAGCAATTGATTGTGTGTTATAGCGAGTTGCCGTTTCTGTTCTGCAATGCTTTGATTGATTGAATCAAGCATTTGTTCAAGGCCGCCTAGTGTTTCTTTGGCCCTGCTTATGGTTTTTAATTTGGCGTTGTTGCGGTATCTGTCGGACTTTTCAGCGGTGGCGATATCTGCATCAATTGCGGTTATTTTCTTGCTGTGGTCTATGCCGGTGGCGGATTCTGCAAGCAATAATACGCGCTGTTTTACAAGTGGCGCGGCGGTGTCAATTACCACGGTTGCATCGGCTATAATCTGCTGCTGTTTGGCAATAAGTGCATTTATAGATTCTGCCTTGATAAGTTCGGCTTTCAGTGCGTTTTGTTGTTCTATGACGTTGGGTTTCATTTTTTATAATCCTGTTTGAGTGGTTAAATAGTTGGTGCTGGATAGATGTTCAGAAGGGCCCCGGTAAATGTGCCGTTTACTGGGGCTTTTTTGTGTCTGGCTGCCAGCCTTCAGGCAGTGAATAGTTAGCAATGCCGTTGCCTTTGTTCTGATCGGTGATAACCGGCCAGCCTCGTTCCCTTAAGCGTTTGATAATGGCGGCAAGCCGGGTAATGCCTTTGTTGAATGCCGTTACCGAATCCACTTGGCATCCGTTAAGCAAGTCGGCTTTTATTTTGTCGAGCTGGGTTTGTTGGCTGCTTTGGGTCATTGGTTGCCTTCCTCTTCGTCATATTCGAATAGAAAGCTGTTTTTTTCGGTGAGCATGGCAAGCAGTTGTTGCCTTACCTTATCCATGCCAAGCGGTTTTATTTTTTGCCTAAACTTGCTGATTTCACTAAATGGCATTCCTAATTCAATGCCAAAAAACCAACCTTGATGATTAGGTTTGTTGGGGTCTGTGTGAGGGATGGCTTCAATCAATGCTCCCGCTAAAAACTGTTTAGAAAGCCATTGGGTAACGTCTTGATAGGTGTTACCAGTCAAAAACTTATCAATAAGTTCATCTTTGATGGTGGTAGGTAGCCGGTCTAGTCTTAATTGTGAAGGCATTACACGGCCTCCTTACTAGCTAACCAAGCCAGCACGTCATCGGCTTTCCAGACGGAAATTTTTGTGGATAGTTTAATAGGCTTTGGAAACTTGCCCTCTCTAACAAGTCGCCAGACGGTGTTTTTTGAAATTCCAAGACGCGGGGCCAAGGCGGAAACGCGAAGGTTATTACCGGCTTTTAATGGGTCGGTTGCAGTGGTTTGGGTTGGGTGTTGTTGCATAGTCCACCTGATTTGTTACGGGTTAAAATCAGGCGGTATTGTGTGGGCATATTTTCCGCCCGAATAGCTCAAACAGTTTTATAGGTTTGCTTGATATAGGGTGGTTAGGTTTGCTCTAAGCCCTGTATATACTGCGTTTTATGGGTAGATAGGTTTATTCACTTGAGGCGGAAACGCCGCCGTTTTTATCAGGGTTAATAATGGTCGTAATTCTCTTTATTGCTGCTCCAGACAATCCGTTATGATGAACTTTAAGCCATTTTTCGATTAAGCCTTTTCGACTGCCTGCTTTTGGTCTGTTTGGTTTGCTGGATAACACTTGTTCCCATGCCTCAATTGCAATAAATAATTCAGGGCTGAACATCGGGTGTGTTTCATCAAGATAGGCCGGTTTTTCAGATGGTGTAGTGGGGTTTTCGTGATTGCTGTTTTGTGTATGGTTTGCGGTATTACTAGGCTCTGTTTTTCTCATTTCTGGAAAAAGGAATTTTGGTTTATGCCCGTTGTTCTCACACCACGCTTTTAAGTGCCTGCGCTCGACTGCAATAATTTTATTCGGGTTGTCTACCTGCTTTTTTCTCCCCATAGGCCCCATGTAATCATCAAGATCATAATCAAGTTGTGACTTGCTTTCTTCTCGATTGCTTAATGTTTTATGACCTATCCGTTTTTTATCAACTGCTTCATAAAGGGTTTTAAGTACCGCCTGATAACGAACGTCATGGTTTGATGAATAGCCGTATTCTAAAGGCTCTCTGTCTATCCAAAGACACGCCGCAACTTCTAACGTTAGTTCTTCCTGCATATCCCATCTTGAATAATCAATCATAAATAGCCTTTCGCTATTGCCTTTCAAAAAGAAAACCGCGCCACTGGGTGAAAGGGTTCCCATGTTCGCCCCGTCGGGCTAGGCGCGGTTTATTCGGTAATGACGCGTTTAAAACTTAGGCTTTCTTTCTGATCGGGGTAACGTTCCAGTCTTTACCGGCTTCGCATCCTTCAACAAAATTTGCCCAAAGCTTTAACGCGTCGCGGCGCTCGTCTAAGTAGTCATGTTGGTTATAAATGCCTTCAATCCCTTTAAGCTTGTGATTTAAGCAGCGTTCGGCAATGTGGGATTCAACGCCTAGCCTTGCCAAGTGAGTTCGAGCGGTTCGCCTTAAGTCATGAATGCAAAACGACTCAACACCGGCCATGTTCGGCTTTACCTTGGCAAGCGCAACATTCAAGGTATTTTCGTGGATATGTGGAATCATTCTGTCTTGTGCTTTTCTGGCTGGTAATAGCCATTCACTGCTTTCTGATAGTCGGTGCAATTCTTGCAGCGCCTCGACCGCTTGTCTGGGCAATGGAATAGTGATGGCGGCTTCTGTTTTGGTGCGTTCGGCGGGTAATCGCCAAAGCGCCGCATCAAGATCAAATTCGTTCTTTCTTGCCCCTATCAACTCGCTTTTTCTCACGGCAAGCAATAACAGCAATTTAACGGTGACAATGTTCACTTGGGTAAAGCCTTTGGTGTTACGCATGGCTTCAAACAAGATAACCATGTCTTCGCGTGACAGTGCGCGGGCTCTGGCTGTTTCTTTGCCGCCCGCGTCTGATAGGTCAAAAGCTGAAGCCGGGTTGTACTGGACTATGTGCCGCTTGATTGCATAATCAAATATTCTCTTAGTCCAGCGTAATACATCATTTGCCATTGTGGGTGCCCCGCGCTTAACGATTGCCCTTAACATGGTGTCGATATGCCCAGGCTTTACGTCTTCGGCTGCTAGCTGCCCGATATGCGGCTTAATGTCGTTTTCAATTCTTGACCGAACAATATTTGGGTGTTTCCAGTGGCCTAAAATTCGTAGTTGAAAGTATTCATCCGCTAATTGCCCCACGGTGAAGGCGTTTTTCTTAGCCTCAATCTTTGCCACGGCTACCCCTTTTCGTTCCTGCTTTTCGGCGGCTACGTCATGACCTAAAGACACTTGAGCGTTTAGCTCCTTAACCATCTTTCGAGCGTCTGACAAAGACAGCTGCCCGTAAGTACCAATATTCATGACGCGTTGTTTTCCTAAAAACCGATAACGATACCGCCAAAGGGGAACGGAAAAATCTTTTCGATAACTAAGAACAAGCCCGTCGCCGTCGCTTCTGCCCTCGAATCGTTCGCCTTTACTTATCCAGCTTCTTATCTGTATGTCGCTTAGCTTTGCCATGCCGGTTCCGGGTGTGTACCAGTAAATATGTACCAGTAAGCTTACTGGTACTCGTCTTGGTACACAATAAATAAGTTATTTGATGGTGCTATGTGGAATCGTATAAAACAAAAAAGCCGCATGGTTAGCGGCTTCTATTTGTTTTCGGTGTCGTGTGGTGCTGCTTGTTACTTTACTCTACGTTTTGTATTTGCTCGCGCATTTGCTCAATGAGCACTTTAAGCTCAATGGATATTTGCGTCATATCTTTATCTTGAGATTTGGAGCCTAAAGTATTGGCTTCGCGGTTTAATTCCTGCATCAGAAAATCCAGGCGTCTGCCGACCGGTTCTGGTTGATTAAGTACCCGCAGTACTTCGGTAATATGAGTTTGCAGGCGGTCGAGCTCTTCAGTGATGTCGAGCTTTTGAGCCAATAGCACCAGTTCTTGTTCCAGCCGATCGAAATTGGGTTCAGAAACCAGCTCTCTGATGCGTTCTTTCAGTTTGCGACGTAGTGAATTTAATACCTCGGGCAGGCGTTTGCTGGCGAGAGCGACATAATGCTGCATTTTGAAGCAGCGATCTTCAATCAATAATTTAAGCTGGGCGCCTTCTCTGCCGCGGACTTCATGCAGC